>JBAZFL010000003.1:0-45662 GCA_041653455.1 Clostridia bacterium | reverse complement strand
CGGACATTTTAAAGGACATTTTCGCGGCGTTTGGCGGGAAGATATGACACAAAAACAAACACATAATTATGACAAAACATCGGACAAATAAACGGCAAGGAGGGGAAATGTTTAAGACATGGGAAGAATTAAAAAACGAAGGTAGCGAACACTACAAAACGGGAACAGTTGAACCAATAGATTTGTATAAGGCAAAGGGCATTTTTAAACCTTTTGCGCTATCCTCAATCATAAAATATGCCACCCGTAATGCGGATAAAGAGCTTAATCCTATTGATATGATTAAAATTAAGCATTACGCGGATTTGCTCATAGCCGAGAAAATGGAGAAACAATGAAAACGATAAAACGGTTACGGCTTAAGTTTTGGATTTGGCGGCAGGAAATAAAACGGATAATTTTCCGATGGCTTGCTGGTTATTGAAATTTTAAATAGCTGAGGTGAATATGAAACCAAAACTAAAAAAATATGACCTTGTAGAAATCATTTGGGAAGATACAAACATTCCCCTTCAGCCAGGCTGGATGACTGAGGCAGAGCATCAAGAGTGGGTTAAAAATGCAGGTAGCAAAGTCCGCTCAATCGGCATTTATATTTCTGAGGACGAGAGTTTTATAAATCTGGTTGGCGATATGGAAGCGGACGAGTGCGAAAGCAAGAGCTATTTGCGGCCAATTAATGTGGGTAAAGGATTTATAAAATCAATCAGGAAATTGAGGTGAGCAATGAAATTTTACTGTGATGGTAGTAGCACAATAGGGGTTAAGTCTGCCTATTGCGTAACCAGTGCGATAGGTAATATTTTAAAATCTGAGACAAGCTATGCGCCGAATGACAAAACAAACAACGAAGAAGAATATCGCGGCGTGATCGCCGCTTTAAAACTTTGCTCAGCCGGTGATGAGGTTTGCACTGACAGCCTCTTAGTGGTCAATCAGATTTCGGGCCGCTACAAGGTTAAGGAACCGCGTTTAAAGCCGCTTTGCGAACAGGCGCAGCATTTGTTGATTGAGAAAAAGGCCGCAATAACTTGGATTACGAGAGAGAAAAACTTGGCTGGGAAGGTTTTTGAATAATGCTCGACCTGTTCGCCGCTGCAATATTTTTGATGTTTATTTACTGCTTTTTCAAGGAGCGCAAAAAATGAATTGTTCAAATTGCTCAAAATACAATCGAGGACGCGGAACGCCGCAATGCCTGAACTGTAAGCAGTATCTTGAGTTTCAGCGCGATTCCGGTAAACGGCAAACCATTAAATATGAGGCTGTACCCGATATTATTCTGGAAAATTTAGCGGATTTACGGACAGAAGATATTTTTGCCATTTTAAAAACTATCCGTCTTGATTTGTCAATACCAGTCATGGCCTATTACCTGTTAGGCGCATCTCAAAATGAGATTGCGAGCTATGCCAAAACTTCGCAATCGGTAATATGCCGGAAAATCTCCGAGGGCATCGAGCAGATTAAACAGGCAATAAAAAAGTAAAGCCCGGATCGCTCCGGGCTGTGGGTTAAATGAGGTTATTTACTAAAACCGTGTTTTTATATTCTTTTTTGCGTCTTTTATCGTTATCGGTAAAAAATGCCGCATTTGTAAAATAGTCAGCAACTAATTGCCTTAATTCCCAACCATCCCAATCTTCGGGCAGTTTATCAACTTTTTTCAAAATGTCACCTTGCACGTTACGAATTAAATCCGTGATAAAAGTCACCTTTTCATATTTATTCATTTTCCTTCCCTCCCTTCCCCTTATGCTCATTTACCGCTCGTTCCATTAACTGCAAAATCAACTGCTTCATGCTCGTTCTGAGCTGCCTTGATAAAATCGCAAACTCGTAGTGCAATTCTTCCGGTATGCCCCTGAGTATCATGTTCTTATTTTTTTCCATTTTGAGCCTCCTTGATTAGATTTATTTTTCTGTTATCAAACCAATTATCCGCTACCTGTATTTCACCTGAGCTGATATTTAACAATTTATGCTCAATTATATCAATTCCAAGCAAAAGCCTTTCAAGGTAAACATAAGAATTTAAGCCTAGCTGCCTATGATATGCCGTAAACTGTGTTCCTTTTTCCATTTTCATTTTACGCCTCACTTTCCGGTTTATGTGCGCCGTCATTATCATATATCCAGCCGCACTTTTTGCAAATTATTGCCTCATATCCTAACATTCCGTCATATTCCTTAAAATCACTGACCTTATCCGCTCCGCAGTTTTCGCATGGTTTGACTGATTTAAGCATTTCCTGCCTCACTTTCTTTAGTTAAGTTAATAAGGTCAATATCTTTCCCGCTTAAGCCCTTTAATTTTAGCATGGCATCAAGATTATAATACCCGCCGTCTGTTTCCTTATCCCATGAGTAATAGGTTTTTCCGTTTTCATCCTTTTTCACATAAATTTGATATTTCATTTTGTGCCTCCTCCTGTAAAAGTTTATTGATGCGGGTAACTGACATTGACACAACATCTTGATTATAACGTATTTGCTTTTTAGCCTGTTCTATCTGTTCGGGCAGGGTATCCGGTAAGGCGATCAGATTAAACCATGCACCGTCAGCACTTGCCAACCCCCAAGAATAAAAAACGCCGTTTTGCACTTGGTCAGGGTAAAGTCTAATCATATCAGCGAAAGGCCAATCTTTTTCGTTTTTTCCTACTTCATTAGCAAAACTTCTTTGCATTTCTCCAAATTGCTCCGAGGTCGTTTCTCTGGTAGATAATTCGATTAAACGGCCAACTCCTTTATAATGTATTAAATATTTATCTGTTTTCATTTTGCCCTCCTAGTTAAAGGTTAATTGTTAATCTGCTAATAAAACCGCGTTATTATTATAAGCGTTAGTTACCGTTTCCCATGAAAACTCTATTATTTCTCCCATGATATATTTTTGTCCATCATGCCACAATGCGACCGAGCAAAATTTATTTAATCTCCCGCCTGGCCGGCCAGTATATCTCTTTCCGTTTTTCTTAACTACCAACAAAGGCAATTCTTGTTTAAATTCATTAATAGTCATTTTCTTTCCCCTTTCTTTTAGTATTTCGGACATCCCCACATTGTGAGGATGGCGGAAAGGCTAAACCACTGCCCATATTTCCTTTGGATTTTGTGTTTTTGCCTTATGATATAAGGTCATATTTCCGTGGTCATTAACAACTATAATTTCTCCGGCATAATCTTTGGGGATTTCTGATAAATCTTCCACTTTTAAACCGTCAAAATCTTCTTCCATGTTTTCAGATAACCAAAATCCATAATCAGCACCATCGCCCGGATGACTGCCAAAATAGAAATAAGGGGCGGCATATTGATCTAAGGCATTGAATAAATCTTCATTAAGATCATAAACAGCATCATCAGAATCAAAATAACCTTCTTTTTCCATTTCTTTTTCTATTCTCGCACATAAAGCTAAATGTTCTTTTTTGTATGCTTTGTTCCATTTACATGACTTAGCCAATGATTTTAATTCCCATACAAAATCAGGGATCAAATCTTCGTTTCGCATCGTTCCGCTTGATATACTGCCCATTGGATAATTAGTTTTTGTTTTCATGGTCATTTCTCCTTTTATGGGTTAGTTAGGTTCTGCGTCCTGTATTACCATCGTAAGTATTAAGATGCTCAATCGCATAATCATCTAATTTTTTGCGCTCGATCCGTGCAATCCCTTGCACATCAAGGCAATTATCCCTTACTCCGCCATACTCTATATTTTTCCCTATTTTGCCAGTGCGCGGAGCGACCAGCCCAACAACTCTATCCAGATTATCCACTAATACTTTTTTAGATGTTTTCATTGTCGTGCCTCCTTTTTTATGGTTAGTTAATCATTATATTCCTTGACGCCATTATATAAATCTTCATTTTTATCCCAACATTTTTCTGCCAACGTCATGTTTTTGTGTTTATGTCCACAATGTCTATCTACAACCTGCTCTCCATAATTCCCCCACGTTGAGCCTGTGTAATATACCGCCTCCCAGTGCTTTTCTTTTTTCATGATGTTTTCTCCTTTTGCGTATTTGCGTTAATGTTAGTTAGATTGACAAAAATGCCTATTAATTGACATAAAACCATCTGTTGTGCGGCAGCCGCTATCTTCATAAGCTGCCCAATATTCGCCATGCACACCATTTAATTTCTGAAAAATAATCTCTTTCCCACAATATTTACAAACAGAACGTTTATTTGTTATAGGGATAATCATTCCCTTTGATTCCCGATAAGCTGTCCATGCCCTTTGTTTACCTGTCATGGCCGTTTCTCCTTTTGTTTGTTTATTGTATTATAAAGCAATCACTATGCCAAAGGCAAGCAATAATAATAAATAATAGTTAAAGCATTGATATTGCAAGGTAATAAAATAATAAGGTGTAAATCAGTATAATGGCATAAATCAAAACTGTAAAGAAATCCGACACTATAACAATCTAATTAAATCAATGTGTTATAGATAGGCTAAAATAAAGATATGCAATATCAATAAGATACAAGTAAGGAAATAATAATACCAGTTAAAAAAGTGTAAGAAAACTTTACAATGAACAAGTATAACAATATTAAATAGATAGGAATACGGCAAAATAATAGTAAGTAATATCATGTAATTAGAGCAAGGGAAATAATGGAAAATACCAAGCAGGACTGTAAAGCATACCGACACTAACCGCATAAAAAAAAATAAATTAATCGTAAACATATCACCAGACTAACCCAACAAAGCAATCAAAGCACGCATAATCATTGCTATATATAATAATAGATAGTACCTGCAAGGGTAGTGCGAAGCGTACGGCGATAGCCGATAGCAATGCAAACTAACAAATCACTAAGGGCAAGGGCAAAATGGCAGCGGAAACGGTAAAAACAAAGCAGATCAGCAAGCCAACACTGGATGATACCGCAATACTTGCGCTCCACGATGCGGGGAAAGGGGTTAAAGCGATCAGCAAAATAGCAGGCCTCAACCATAAAACGATTGCCCGGCGCTTAAAATCACTAACACCTCGTAAAACCACGGAAATTTACAGAGAGTTAAAAACAGAAATTTTAGAAGAAAAATGCAGAAAGTTATTGATGCAAGGGGAGGGATTGGCACCAAAAGAACAACGTGATCTAGCTGTAGCATACGGCGTATATGCGGATAAGATCGAGCGTGCTGGCGGCAATCGAGAGCAAGCGCCGATGGTAATAATCAACAAAATAAATATTTCCGGGCAATCCGGCAGCGTAGAAACGAGGCTGGAAACACTACCAGAAGGGCAGCTAATAGATGTGTAACACACAAGATATAGTGGTTAGGTTACATAATAATGTTAGTGATAATGTAAGTTGTTGAAATGATTAGGTGTGCATGTTTACGTAATTGATTATTATAAGACGCTGGATGCACCAAGCAACTATCATGCCATATAATAAGAGTGATGCTTGAGAGTAGCAGCAGCAAAAAATTAAAGCAAGCAAATAAAATGTGGGCAGCCAGAATGAAAAGGAAAATAAATGGGTAATAGGCGCGAAGGGTAGGGTAGCCCCCCCACCCCCCCCCTATCGAGGCACAGGCCATACCCCATATCAGACTTAGTAAAACAAAGGGCGACTATGAACAAGGCAGACATATTGAGAGAAGAAGCGGGTATGTTGCTAAAGCAGTTGATTCCGGGTGGTGGGGTTAAGATAGACCGGATAGTTACCTGTATCATGTTGGCTGCCGAGATGGAGATTATTGAGAAGTTCAAGTCTAAGATGATGAAGCGGGGTTCGGATGAAAGCGAATGAGGACATAAACGCTACCTACTGGTTCATTATTGGTGTGGCAATCGCGTTGGTGGTGATGACATGGACGATGTAAGGGTTATTCCTATTACTGGTTCGTATCGTGATAATTGGGAGCGGATATTCGGGAAGAAGGTTATGCCGCAGTTTGAGGATGCCACCACGATTGAGCGGCCTTGTGCGGGTGCTAATTACGTCGAGAGAATAAATATCGTTATTTCAGGTGGAAGTCATGGAGTTGTTGCAGGAAGAACAATTACTGACCAAGCGTGAGGTTAAGAAGATATTAAAACGGTTGGGTGATGCTGATTCTATAGAGTTACTTGATTATTTGGTTCGGAATATGTGGGAACTGCATGAGTTTGACCTTACCTACAGGAAGGATTTAACGACTTAATGTCGAAGCTAAGCGACCAAAGACTTGCTAACGACCTTGCCAAACAGCCGAAGCAACTGGACTTTGACAAGGATATTGCGAAGTTCACAGAGAGACAGTTAGAGGTCTGCGCTGTTGTTGATTCGGGGTTGGCTAAATACATCCTGTATGGCGGGTGTTTGGGTGGTGGAAAATCGTATTTATTGCGCTGGATATTAGTCCGGCTGTTGATGACATGGTTCTTTGAAAAAGGTTTGCGATACGTTCAGGTTATGCTGGCTTGTGAGGATTATCCTTCACTGAAAGACCGGCAACTAACGAAGATAGCGCGGGAGTTCCCGTCATGGTTGGGAAAGTCTTATTCCGACCATAAGGACTACGGAAGGTGCTTTATTTTGGCCGATGCTTACGGGAACGGGGTTATCTGTTTTAGGAATCTGGACGATGCCAGCAAGTATCAATCTGCTGAGTTTGCGGCTATTGCCGTGGATGAACTGACCAAGAACCCCTACGATACGTTTAATGATTTGCGTATGCGTTTGCGGT
This sequence comes from Clostridia bacterium, assembly GCA_041653455.1. Classification (GTDB taxonomy): domain Bacteria; phylum Bacillota; class Clostridia; order DUPQ01; family DUPQ01; genus DUPQ01. Next base: position 38,956 of record JBAZFL010000003.1, on the reverse strand, counting down.
GGTCTGGTTTGAACGACAATGAGACCTTGTTCTTTGGGGGAACTAACCCCGGCGGCATCGGCCATGCGTATTGCAAGGCGTTTTGGATTGATAAGATATTCCCTCCTGAGTTCAAGGAACCCACTGACTATACCCAAAAATTCAAGTTTATTCAGTCTAAGGCAGAGGATAACCCTTATCTGGATTCAACCTACTGGAATATGCTCAATACCCTGCCTATCCATTTAAGAGCTGCCTTTAGAGACGGTTCTTGGGACACATTCATTGGACAGGCGTTTCAGGAATGGAACAGAAACCATCATGTTATCAAGCCGGTTAAAGTCCCTGCTAACGCTCCTTTGTTTATGACCTTCGATTGGGGTTTTGGAGCGCCGTTTAGCGTTGGGTGGTGGTGGCTGGATTCTGATGGACGGTTTTATCGGTTCTCTGAATGGTACGGATGGAACGGCACACCTAATCAGGGTTTGCGGTTATCCGATTCTGAGATTGCCGAAGGGATTAGAGTCCGTGAAGAAGCAATGGGGTTCTCGTTAAAGACCAAAACAGAGAACGGATTTGTCTTAAATCCTCAAATTACCCGCTTTTGCGACCCCACCTGTTTTAATAAGAAACCGGATTACAGGGGAGGCGGTCAGGGCGCTTCCACGGCAGACGAGTTCAGGGCGAAGGGAATTGTTTTAAGACCGGGCGACCCGTCAAGAATATTGAAATGGCGGCAAGTTCATCAAAGACTTCATGTCCCTGTTGAGGATGGTAAGGTCAGCGGAGTGCCGATGGTGCAGATTTATGAGAACTGCGTCCATTTTATTCGCACTTTATCCACTTTAGTAGTCAATCCTAACAACCCCGAAGATATTGACACTTCAGGAGAAGATCATTGCGCTGATGAATTTGCGCTTTTGTGCATGGCAAGACCGTTACAGATAGCCAACTGGCAGAAATCAATGAACGAAAAAGACCCGATAAGCAAGAAACCTGCCAATATTTCAGAAATAGCACACATGGAACTGGAAGAATTTTATAAAAATCAGGAAAGCGAGAATATTTCTTATGGGTGGTAGTGAATTAATTATAATTTTGGTAGTTTTTTCCTATATTTGTCTTGGTTTTGTCGTTTTTAACTTCTGGAAGGAAAACAAAACGCTTCGCGTGGAGATTAAAGACCTTTTAAACCGTTTAATGGCAAGGACTTACCCCGAATATGCACGTTTTGAATTGGAAAAAGAGATAATTGCCGCGCCAGAAGAAAAAAAGAAATCACTTTTGGAACAACAGGACGTTTTTCCGGTAAACTAAGGATTTTAAATGAAACTAGCGGAAATATATCAGAAAATAAAGGGCAAAGTTGACGATAAAGAGCTTCTTGCTGCCACCAATACGTTATTTGACACCTCTCAACGCGATTATACTCGCATGATGATGGAGCGTATTTGGTTCAGAAATGTTCTTTACTATCTCGGTGAGCAGTATTTAGAGTATGTTAAGTCAAGTCAATCATTTAGGCGGCGTATCCTGCCCGATTTCATTCCCACGCCGGTTTCCAACGAAATAAGAGAATACTGCCGGTCAGTCAAGGCCATGCTTCTTAATCAGAAAATGGTTGTGAAGGTTGCACCGAACAGCATGGACAAGGACGATATTAAGGCGGCAGAACTAGGAGAAACCCTTTTGCAGTATTTGGATTTATGCAATGAGGGAGAATTTCACGATGAAAAAGAGAAAACAGCGCTTTCTTTACCATTGTTCGGGATTGGTTTCTTGCGAACATTTCCGTTTATGGACAATGACCAGTGGGTATTTGACAAAGACGGAAATCCGATAACCACAGGGGAAGTGGGAACGGAAAGCGTTGTGCCGTTTCAGGTGTTTGTTGATTTCTTAGGAGACAGAATTTCCAAGAAACGATGGATAGGTATACAGACCCTAAAATCAAAAGAATGGGTTGAGGACATATTTAAACAGAAAATAGCCGGTGGCGAGAACGTATCAGCAACCGACTACACTAAGCGTTTAATGAAGATGGTCGGTCAGGTTTCACCGTGGAAAGGTGTTGGCATTGATACATCGTCCAACAACATGGATGACGAGGATTTGGTTCTTTTCCGTGAAATAGAAATGAAACCGACCAAAGCATATCCGCAAGGCAGATATATTATTGCTTGTGGTGACAGGATTTTAAAACGGTATGACCGATTGCCGATACTCACAGAGGAAGGAAAATGGTTTTATTCATTAACTGATTTTCATTTTGATTTTTTGCCCGGTTGTTTCTGGTCGGATGCCGGAGTTAATAACCTTATCAGTCCACAGAACACCATCAACGAAATAGACCAAGCACTGTCAATCAACCGCAAGGGATTGGCAAGACCAAGACTGTTCAGCCCCGGAGAGACAGGATTAAAGCGTGTTGATGAAGTCGGCGGTTTGGGTATCGGGATGCTGATGATTAAATATGACCCGTTGCTTACCGGAAACCAGAAACCGACCATTGAAGATGGAACGCCGTTGCCGCAACAGGTGTTGGAAGAAAGGAGTATTCAAAGGACAGTCATTCAAGACGTTTCCGGCGACCCGAAGAACATTCTCAGAGGTCAATCTCCCGGCTCTAAGGCTTCTGGTATCATGGTTGATATACTGCGGGAAACCGCCGAAAAGGGGCATTATCCAGACGTTGACCGGTATGTTAGGGCAATGACAAGGGTTAACAAGAAAAGATTGCTTATAGCCAAAGAAATAATGACCGAAGAAAGGATTTTAAAGGTCGCTGGCAGAGGCAACAAATGGAAGATAACCAAGTTTAAGGCGGCTGATTTACGGAACAATACAGATATTCGCATGGAACTTGATTCCGGCCTAGCTTCTACCAATGCCGGTAAGATGGACATTCTGCTTGATTTCGCTCAAAGAGGCATTTTGGGTAATGTCGCAGAAGATAAAGAACTGAAACAGGAATTGTTAAGACGCGCAGGTTTGTCTGGATTTACCGAACAGGAAGACCCTGATGTTAAACGTGCCGAATACGAGAACTCATTAATTGAGTCCGGCGAAGTTCAAAGCATCATGGTTGTTGAACCGGATGAAACAGGTGCAATTTCTGCCAAGAGTCAAGTCCTTAACCACGACCCATTCTTTAAATACGACAACCACGTTATCCATTATGAGCAGCATCGACGTTGCATTATGTCTGAAGCGTTCAGCGAGTGGGACGAGCGGTCAAAGAAGATAATGATTTCCCACGCCGACACACACCACATGCAGGTTGTGGAAGCGGAAAAGAACAGACCGGCAGAACCGCATGACCCGCGTGAGTTTGTGCAGATGGATAAACTCTACCCATTGCTGTCACGCAAAGAGCAGATGCAGATATTAAAAGAACTTAACATCATTCCTGATGCCGAAGCAACCGTTGTTGGTATGCCTACCGTTCAGGACAAATTAAAACAAGAGGAAGATGCCAATGACAGAAAAGACGAAAAGTCTAAGCGATCTGATGAAGCTGGTGCAAAAAAAAGTAAAGCTTCCTAATCCGAAAGGATTGAAGATAGCCAAGAAGGTAATGTCAAAAAGCGGAAAGATATTTAAGGACGCTGATAAATAAACACCAAACAACTTTTATTTGCCATTTTGGAATCACCCAAACTGACAAAATAAACCAAAGGAGAACACAATGGAAGAAAAGAATACCGATAAGACAGGGGCGGAACCTGACAAAAAGGAAGAAATCAAAAAGGATGCAACGGCTGATTCATCCACAGCCAATAAGGACGATAAAGATAAGAAGGTTGACTCGTCCGAAGCCGATATGCCGTGGCACAAAGACCCAAGATTCAAAAGTGAGTTAGCTCTTTTAAAAACAGCAAAGTCTTTAATGGAAGCTAACGGTCTGGAAGATGTTGACGAACTGAAAGACCTGATTGAATCCGGTAAGAAAGTTTACGGCAAAAAAGTTGACCTAGATAAACTCGATGAAATTGTCGGCAAAGCTGAAAAGTTAGACTCATACGAGCTTTATTGGGCGCAACAAAACGAATTAAAGCGGAGAAACGAGGAAACACCGGAACAAACGATTGCCCGGTTGGAAAAGCAAAATCAGGAAATTTCGCATAGGGTAACGGCAAAGGAGCAAGCAGAGAAGGACGCACAGGCAGCTAAACAGTCCGTTGAGTTTTATGAGGGCGAAGTTAAGACAGCCCTAGACCTCATGGACGATTTAAAACCCAATGAAAGAGAATTTATTTCATGGACGCTTGGCGTACAAAATGACTGCAACGAAATTACCCTGACCGATAAAAAGGCAGTTAAAAAGGTAATTACCTCCGGTGTTAAAAAATATCAAAAGATGGTTGAGGCGATAAAGGAAGAAGCGATTAAGGCATATCTTGCCGGGAAGGAAAGCATCCCCAAGGTTCCTTCTACCGATGGAGCGTCAACCGCTACCAAACCCGAACCTCCGAAGGGATTAAAAGGACTTCGGTCAGCCTTCATGGAGGCGGTTAGTCGTAAAGGAGATTAACAATGTCCAGTTATGCAGATTTGACAAATTTAACCAATGCGTTGAAAACCGTATATGGTGACGGACTGAAAAATCAGTTCAACGATGAAAAAACTACTTATAACCTGTTCCCGAAATCGGATAAATCCCCGAAGGGCAAGGGTTATACTTTTGGGCTTAGAATAGCCCGTAATCAGTCAACAGGTGGTCGCGCAGAATCAGGGAAACTTCCTGACCCGATGACCGGCGTTAAAATCAATGGAACAATCACCCCTGCCTATCTGTATGGTTCGCTGAGAATCACCGGCCCCGCTATCGAAGCGGCAAAGGGTAATGAAGCGGCTTTTGTTGATGGACTCGCGGATGAAATCGAGGACATCTATCAGAGCATTATTGTTGACATGAACCGCCAGATGCATTGGGACGGTTTTGGAATGATTGGTCGCGCTTCTGCGGCTTCGAGCGCTGCTTCCAACGCCACTTATGCAGTAACCTTTGATAACGATTTAGGCATTAAATACTTTATTGAAGGCCAGTTGGTTGACTTCTACGCTTCTGCCGGTGGTACCGTTCTTGGTTCGTCTGATTCCGCCGCTTATGCACAGAGAGTAAAGAGCGTTGCGCCTTCTACTAAGGTTGTAACCTTTGAAACCAATGCCACTACGTTTGCGGCAAATCACCCCACTCTTTCCACTTTGACCAATGGCGTTACCTGTACCACGACAGAAGGAATGGTCGTTGTAAAGATGGGTGCGCGTGATCTTTCTCATGCCTCCACCGACACTCCTGCCGAAATGACTGGCCTTTACGGTATGTTTGACAATGGTACGCTGCTTTCCGTTTATGAAGGCATTACCGTTGCTTCTCAGCCGAAATGGGCGGCAAATATTCTCAGCAATTCCAGTGTCAACCGTGAGCTTTCCGTTGACCTTATGCTTCAGGCTGTTGATGTAGTTCGTACAGCTTCCGGCGCCAGCATCAAGAAAATGCTCATGGGATTGGGTCAGAAACGTAAATACGCAAACCTGTTAATGCCGGATGTTCGTTTTGCTCCGGGCAAACTGGTTGGCGGTTACGAAGTGTTGACCTTCTCCGGTGGTGATGGTTCTGTGGAAATCATCGTTGACCCGCTGTGCCAGCCGAATCTTATTTACTGCTACCCTGATGATGTAATCCAGAAGTACGAAATGAGTCCTCTTGGTTGGGGCAATCTGGATAATTCTCAGTTGCACCAGAGAGCAGGGTACGATGAATGGGATGCATATCTCAGAATTTATACCCAGTTAGGGTGCGAGCAGAGAAATTGTCTCGCGCTCGTAAAAGATTTGGTTGAACCGAGCCTATATTCATAACAATTTAACAAGTATCTAGAGGGCGATTACTCGCCCTCTAGGGACAACTATTAAGGAGAATTAAAATGATTAAGAAATACAATTTAGATTCAAGTTTAGTCAACTATATCGACAATCTTGGAATGGGCGTAGAAGCTCGTGGAGCATTGGGCGGTACGGTGTATTATGTTGAGAACAACTCCGGTAATGATGCTTGGGATGGTCTGTCGATTGATAGGGCTTTTAAGACTCTTGCCAAAGCTATTTCTGTAAGCAATCTTGATATGGCTCGCAGAGCAAGATGGGCAAGACGTAATACAATCTATCTGTGGTCAGATTATACCACGGAGTCGTTGGTTGCGTTCCCGAATAAGTGCGATGTTGTTGGTTGCGGTTCTTATGATGGTAATACTCAGCCTGGAATTTTGGGTCACCATGTTCCCGTTAATGATGACAATTATGGAACTCGTTTTCTTAATCTCTGGTTGAAATCTACTGGTGCTGCTGCCCCTATTATCACATTGGCTTCAAGTTCAAGCGGTTTCCAGATTGGTAGAAGTACATTGACCACAAACGGAACTACGACTATTGGGATTCAGGCTACCGCTTCTCCATTTTTGAAGGTGTTTAGCAATAGATTTGAGGGTGCGTTTGCAACTTCTTATATGACCTTCGGTACTGGCGAAGCTGGTGGGACGGAAATAGTTGGCAATACGATGGTTGACGCAGCCGCCAGCGGAATCGTTGCTGGTTCGGGCATGACCTCATCTTGGGGTTCGGTTATCAAGGATAACTTAATTTCCGCAGCAGGGATAACCATCAATGATGCAGCAAGTTTGTTCTATACGTCCGGCAACAAATTGATGAGTGCCGCAACGGTAACGGGTATTGCTACTCCGCTTGAGGCATTGGTTGTTAATGAAGCAAGGGCAGCCGATAACTGGCTGACTGCCGCTAATGTGGCGGGGCCGCATCCGTTGGTTGATACCACAACCTAACGTGAAAGTTAATATCATCGGCAGAGGTAAGGGATGGGAAAATGCTCCGTGCGATGAACTCGCATGGGGCATTACCCTCATTAACCTGAAAAGAAAAGTTGACCTAGTAATAGACATGAACGTCTATGAAGATGGTCGGTGGGGAGAGTTAGAAAAGCAGGGCGCGATTAAGTCAAGGCAATTAGCGATTGAGAATAACGTGCCTTACATCAACTTGGGGTCATATCCAATAAATGAAATCATTGAATACTTCGAGACTGACTATTTCTCGAATACAATTGATTACGCTATTGCACTGGCAATCTATAAGGGATTCACGGAGATTAACCTTTACGGAGTCAATATGACCGCACGTTCAGAATACTTATGGCAGAAACCATCTTTAGAATTTTGGATAGGTCAGGCTCTTGGCAGAGGGATTAAAGTAAAAGTTCATGGAAGCGGCAGTTTGATTTTAAGAACTAACGGCGGGGTAATGTATGGGTACGGAACTCCGCAGAAGGGATTGTTATGATTACACCGGAAAGAGGATTTATGCGCTTACTCAAGAATCTTGATAAACGCTTAGATTGTGTGTTTCGGAAAGAACATGAGCATTTTGTTATTGTGTATGACCGAGGTTATGGTCAACCAGTTAATCTCCTCCTTGTAAAGAGAGATGACGGTGGTTTCCGACAACCGGATATGCGCGAGATTGCCGTCCTCTCTGAAGGGGATATGGAGAAACAGCGGGTTAAAGACCGATTAGAAAAGACCGCAAAGTATATGCACGATGTAAGAAGCGCAGATGATACTAAGCGGAAAGACATGATTCGTAACATGACTAAAGACGACAAGATTCAATTACGAAACGCTTTTAACAAAATGACCGGCGCGGGTAAGAAAATCCCGGCATATAGACCGATATGAGAAATGCCATATTGACAATCGTTGTTGGCGATAAATACGAAGCGATCTGGAAAAAGACCGAGCCTTATTTTCTCGCCTATGCCGATAAGTGCGATGCTGATTTAATAATCCTGAATGATGTAAGCCAAGTTCCTACGGCGCATTGGCTGAAATTCTGCTGTTATGACCTGTTAAAAAAGGAATATGACCGGATTGCTTATATAGACGCTGATATTATCATCCGTGACGATGCACCTTCGCTGTTCGACATAGTGCCGGAAAACGAATTCGGGATATTCAACGAGGGCGAGTTTACCCCGCGCAACATCTGCATCCACGAAGTGATGAAGGTCTATCAAATTGAGGGATTCAGGTACGATGGAACAACTTACTATAACACTGGTGTGTTTGTATGTTCTCGCCGCCATAGACATATTTTCAAGATAGTTGAGGAAGTAAAACAGTTAAGAAACTCTTTTGGAGAACAGACCTTCCTTAACATGAAAATTATGCTATCCGGCGAAAAGATTTTTAAACTGCATTACAAGTTCAACCGCATGTCCATCATGGACAGGGCAACCGGAGTTTCAAGACTTGATTCCTACCTTATCCACTATGCCGGTGACGGTGATAATATGATGAAGAAAATGGATAGGGATATTATCAAGTGGAAAGAAGCAAATGGGAAATACGAATACAAAAAGAAAATATTTATCTGGTCGCTAGGCGGGATAGGTGACGTTGTATCGGCAGAACCAGTTATCAGATACATCAGGGAGAAAGCCTATAAGGATTGTGAAATCTGGCTCATGTGCAAAGATTATGAAATATACGACCATATCGAAGGCATCCATTTCAGCAAGGGTTATCCAGATGGTGACTTTGACGCTGTAATCGAAATGAACACGCACCAATTACCGTGGGAGTCTTTTGGAAAAGCTATATCGTTTCACTTTATGCACCCTGTAGATTGGGTTTCAACCTGTATGCTTGGTCGGCAGTTATCCGATGATGACAAACAGATTAAGTTGACATTCGCGCAGGAACATATGGCTGAAGTAACAAAGATTTACAACGAACCCGAAGAACTTGTTTTGGTTCATCCGGGCGTTGGGTGGGAATCAAAGACCTTTCCTGTTGAATACTGGCAGAAGATAATTGACGGTTTAATCGAGTCTGGTCAGAAGGTAGGCATTATCGGGAAGCGTTTAAATGACGCTCACAGCGTTTTGGAAGTGGATGCTACTCATTGCATAGACTTTAGGGATAAGTTGTCTCTGAGAGGGCTTGTGGCGTTAATTTCAATGGCAAAAACGCTTATTTCAAATGATTCAGCACCTATTCACATAGCCGGAGCTTTCGACAATAACATTTTACTGATTCCTACCTGCAAGCACCCCGACCATGTATTGCCTTTTAGAAATAGAAGCAAGAATTACAAGGCAAAGGCGCTTTATAAGAAATTAATGGAAGAAGAAAACTCATACTTCGGTGGCGACATTACCGATGTATGGGTGGCTAAGTATGTACCAAAGGGACACAGCATTGTGGAGTATCTTCCAGAACCGGAAGAAGTGATCGAAACAGTTTTAGAATTTGATGAATCTTGTGAGCAATCCCAATATTCATACAGACCAATGGAGGGATATTATGATTTTTTTATGGAATCCTACGAACGAGGACATGCCGTTTAGTTATGCCGGATTAAGTTACACCCTGCTTGCCGGTAAGCGAATGAAGGTTGACGAAGCAATGGGTAAGCACGTTCTGAATAACCTTACCGCAAGGGGCATGACCAAACTGATTTTTGATGATGATGGCAAGTCAATCGAGGAAGATGCAATAGCCAAAGACGCGATTGAGAGAAACAGAGAATTTAAGATTAAGCAGATTGTTACCTACAACGAAAGGAATGAAAGACGTAAGGCATCCGGTCAGCCCTACGATGTGCCAAGCAAGATAATCAAGCAATACGCAATCGAGTTAGGGATTGAGTTATTGCAACCCTATTCACTGGCAGAAGGAGAAAAGGGGCAGATTGGAAAACTTAGCAGGGAGAACGAAGAATTAAAGACGCAAATGGCGGCACTGTTAAACCAGATGCAAGAAGTCATGGCAACGGTAGCCAAAGGCGGTCAGCAAGAACCAGTTAATCAAAAAAAAAATAATAGCGCCGAAGAATTAATAGCGTGTGGAATTTGTGGAGAGATGGTTCGCGCCAATAGAATGAAAAGTCACATAAACTTTAAGCACAACCCAATCAAGGACTTTAAAGATGATACAAAGCCTGTACCAGTATAACAACTGCTATGGAATGTTGGAAGAAATCAGGACTGAATTAAATGAATATTCAACAGCACTTATGCAGGGAACCGACAAGGGGGTTTATGACAATTCTGATATTGTCCGTAAAATCAACATTTCCCAAAGATTTATATGGAATCTACTCTTTGCCCGGTTCCCTGAATTATTTTTAACCTCAACAACTGTTACCGGCTCAAGCGGTGTCTATACAATCCCTTCTGCAATTTTCCGTTTATCGCATATCATTGACGGTGACGGTAATAAAATCAGCAACATTTCAGTCAAAACAAAAACAATGACCAACACAACCGGCTCGGATTTCCTCTATTACAGGCAGGGCAATACTATTGTCAGGGATAGCGGAGCATCGGGTACGTTGACCTTTTGGTATTACTACGAACCGAAGGAACTGACTCAGGGCTGTTCGGTGGGTGGCACAGCTACAACCATCACGCTCGACACCAATGCTAAGAAGATTGCCGATTATTACAATAATATAGTCATTGAAAACATCACCGATGGTTGGTCTGATACAATCACTGATTACGCCACGACAAGGATAGCCACGATTGCTACAAGGGCAGCATTAGGCAAATATTACGGAACAGTATCAGAACTTCCCGAAGCCTTCCATCATCTCATAGTTAAAAAAGCAATCATCGCTTTAAAGAATCAGGTTGTTTCTCCGCAGAGGGCGGAAGTGCCGGAGATTGGAGATTTCCGAGAAGATTTAATCGAGACACTAAGAGCGTTCACCGGAAGTTATCATGGTGATATTCCGATGGATGAACTCTTTTATGACTTTAGGGCATACGTTTAATGGCGCAATCTAAGCAGACAACCGAAATTAAAACAGTCCCTTTCATGGGCGGTCAGAACAGTTATAACGAACCATCGTTGCTGAAGTTTGGCACATATTCCAAAGTAATGAATATGCGGCAGATGCACCCCGGCATGAAGCAAAGACTAGGGATGATTAAACAGCACTCCACAGCCGACAGCACAAACGGCGTAATGACGCTATTCCAGTTCTCAAAAGGTAAGAGAACAGAGAGGCATTTTTACGCTCAAATGACCGACAACGATGTGCTGGAAGCAACTACTGCCCCTCCGGGCGTAACTACAGGTGCTTTCGGAAGCGAAGTGTTTAGCGGTTCTGCTAGTTCAATTCCCGCTTCGTGGTCTGTTATTAACGACAAACTTTTATTTTCTAACGGCGTTGACCAGCATCAAATCTGCGCGGGAACTGATGACTACATTACCAAGTTATTAACTTATTCGTCTGCAAGTACGTTGCCGGATATGCCGACCATTGGAACGGATTACACAGATCAGGTAAACGATACAAGCACTTCCACTGTAGCTTCTATCGGAGCTTTAGGAACAAACGCCACGGACTGCATCGTAATCAATTCACAGATTCAGTCTAACAGAATAAAACTTACTTTTAATACCAATGTTAATACTAATGCCGTTGTTGCCACGGTAAAATACTGGAATGGTTCTTGGACTGCGGTTTCCGGTCAGACCGATGGCACAATATCTGTAACCGGAAAGACTTGTAGCGGAACAGGGTATATCACTTGGACACAACCGACAGATGCCTATCCGAAGTATATGTATGGCTCAAACGGTTTCTGGATTCAAATAACCTTTAGCGCGGCTTTATCCGCTACGGTTGAGGTGACTTCTTGCACTTATGGTTCGGGGTTTACATCTATCCAAGACGTTTGGGATGGTGTTTTTCAAGATGCTATCGAAGCGCAATACTATCATTCCTCTGTTTATTACAGCTACGGTGCAAGTTCAATTTCTATCGGCGGCATGACCGATGCTGATTACGTTTACTTTAATTCTATTGACCCGATTGTGGCGGCTTATATAGATGTGGGAACTGCACCGAATACCACAGCATCAACCGCCATTGATTCATTTGAATATCTAAATCCTGCCGGTTCTTGGGTAACAGTTGGGTCGTATTCTGATGGAACATCAGGGTTAAGCCAATCTGGATTTGTTAGCTTTCCGAGAACAGCGGGAATTAAGCCTACTCAATTTAATCAATTAAACTACGACTCATACTGGTATCGGTTTACGGTTGATAAAACATTATCGGCTGATGTTAATATTGGTATTCAGGTTATTCCTTATTTTGACATATCGCGGTTCGGTGTTGGCTTGTGCAATGCGGTGTGGAAGAACAGGGGAGTTTATGTGTTCGACCAAGACCCTTCTTATCTCTATCTTTCATCCACTGACAACCCTCAGATTCTTTCCGGTCAGGACAGCGCAATCTATCAAATGGGTGATGGCAGGGCGAATAAGATAATTGCTGCCAGAAAGTTTTATAATGAGTTGCTTTGCATCCAAGAGGAACGCGGAGAGGAAGGCGGGTGTATAACTCTCTTGCAAGGAAGCACCCCGGCAAACTTAGGAAAGATTACATTATCCAATTACTATGGCGGGATGAACTCGCAATCTCTGGTAGTTGTTGACGGTTTACCCTATGGGCAAAACGATGAACGGGTAACAATGGCTTTTATCCTCTCTAAGAGAGGTATTTTATACACGGATGGCAAGACAGTGCGCCACGTTCCCAATTTTAATACAATCAAGAATTACTTTGACCCTTCATCCTCTGACTGTATCAGGTCAGGATATGAAAGCAAGATGTTCATTAAGTATGATTCCTCTTATCAGGTCTTAAAAATAGGTCTGGTAACTGGTTCTTCTGCCACCGTTTGCAACACATGGCTTGTTTATGACCTGCTGGATTTGACTTTCTCTGAGGATAGTTACGGTTATCCAGTTGCTTGCATGACCGAACTGGACGCAGGTAGCGGAAGCGTCAGCACTGTTCAGTTAGGTGGTGGAACGGATGATGGATTTGTTTATATCTTGAATAGCGGAACAGATGATGTTGCCTTAGCCGTTGATGCATACGTCACTCACGAACTTAATTACTATGGTTCGGTTATTAGGAATGGTGAAATCATTTACCGTACCAAAGCACAAACCGGAAATATGACTATTACACCTTATGCTAACGGGGTGGCGCAAACCGCAAGGACGCTTTCACTTGCCGCAGAAAATACAGGCCAGCGGTCAAAACGGAATAAGTTTGCCACCAATTTTGTTAGTGACTGCCTATCACTTAAAATAGAACATAACAAAGTGGGCGAGTCTTTTTATTTGCTTGATTACGGTTATCTTACTGAGGAATACAGCCAGCAATGAGTACCTTAACGCTTAGGCCAACTGGTGATGGTGCAGTCCTCACGCTTACTTGCAGCGCAGGTTCTGACCACTATGCTCTTGTTGATGAAGCCGTAGCTGATGATGGAGATTATGTTTACACCACAGGGAATGGAAAAGATTACTATTTATTAACTAACCACACAACGGAAACGGAATCTATAAGCAAGATAACTATTTATGCCAGATTAAAAAAAGCAATGGTAAATCCCGCAAACGGCATAACTGCTGGAATTGGTGTTGTTGTCAGCGGGAGCGAGTATCTTTACAGCGTTAGCGGTGTTACGGAATCATGGGTAGAATACAGTAGGGATATTAGCCTGAATCCAACAACTAGCGCGGCGTGGACTTGGACAGACATAGACAATTTAAGCGGGATTGTGTTTCTTAGTTTGGGCGAGTTATCTGGCACTGCTTATTGCTCTCATTTTTATGTTGTTGTTACATCGTTAGCATTACCGACCATTGATACGTTTACTGCCGACCCCGAATCTTTAATAAATGGGAACGCTGTTACTTTGACATGGACAAGCACCGATGGAACAAGCGCCTCAATCAGTCCCACAGTTGGCGCAACGACAGTTGATGGAACGATAGACCTTTATCCGACAGTTACTACTACCTATACACTTACCGTCACTAATGCCTCTGGAAGCGACACATCTGATGTTACGGTAACAATACAGTTACCTTCAATCACTTCATTTACCGCCGACCCGGAGAATATGGAATTTGGAACATCGTCACAACTGGCATGGGAAACGGTAGGCGCAGACTCAGTGACATTAAGTCAGGGAATAGGAAATGTTGGTTCAAGTGGTACGAAAATAGTCAACCCGGTAGAAACAACTTCATACACATTGGCGGCAACCAATACTTCGGGAACTACCTATGATTATGCCACGGTAACGGTTATTCCAACAAACAACAGCTATCTAAAGGCAACGGCGGCGGCAAACTATTCACCGGATTACGGAAGATTGCAGCAAATGAGCAAGGCAAAAACGTATTTGGAGTTTTCCAGCGACCTTACCGAACATTATGTAAAATCCATTGGCTATAACTTTCCTGCCGGTGATTTTAAACGACCCTATCTATCAACAGACTATAACTCAATGGTTTATCTGTTTGATGATACGCCCACAGAGGTTTCGGTAAGCATCAAGGAAACGGCGTTGAGCAAGGTCTTGGGCGAGACCCCTGATAGAAACGATATGTATTTCGACTTTTCTTCACAGTTAGCAAGCAAGGATAATTTTAACGCATACGCAAGAGAAAACTACAGACTAATGGGAAAAACAGTACCCACCGCTAGTATGAGATTTGGCGGGGCTATTGAATCAATATACTCTGATGTTGGGGTGAATATTCCAAGCGGCGAAAAGGCTAATCTTTCGATTGTTTCGCCAAGATACAGCGGTGACAAGTATTTGTGGTCTGGAAGGGTAAAAGATGGAATTGGCGATTGGGGTTCATTCAGCAGATATTCAGGGTTAACGGTTATTTATTACACCCCGGAATTAACGGCTAATCAACGATATGTGATTATCTCTTTAATGTCCGGTGGCAAGACACTAACGGAAACAGAACTTATGGTCTGGTACAAAGGATAGGAGAGGAATTATGGCATCATACGCACCGGGGGAATTAGAAGCCTATAATCAAAGAGCGAGGGCGGCTGGTTATAAGGATTTAGCCAGTCAACAGGAAGCCGAGAAAGTTGCAAGGGGTGATTACGGCGTTGAAGCTCAGAGCATGGGTTATGAGGAATGGAAGAAATCAACCGACACTTTTAATAACGGTAGCCCTTATTCTAATATAACAATGCCTTCCGTTCCTACCATACCGGAATATACGCCTAGCGTGACATATACAGCGCCAACATACGTTGCCCCCGAAAAATACGTTGCTCCTACTTATAACGCACCTACTTATGATGAAGGCAAGGTGGAATCTCTTGCCCAAAAGAAGGCCGCACCCGGATTAAGGGCGGCACGAATGGCATTACAGCAGACCACAGGCGGTTATTACGAAAACCCGAATGTTAAGAGAATGACCTTGCGGGATGCCCTAGCCGGTTACGGTTTGGGTGTGGAAAATGTCATTGCCGGTGCTAGCGGGGAAGCCAGAAACCAATACAATACAGAATACGGGATTGAAGCCGATGCCTCCAAGACAACCTTTAATGCTGGTGTTGAGGGTGGCAAGCTCAATTACAATACTGAGTTAATTAAATCTCAACAGGAATATGCCGGTAAGACTTCCGAGGCGGAGAAGAATTACACCGCACAGTTGGAAGCCGACAAGACCAATTATCAAGCAAACTTGACCACAAAGATGGCTGAATACCAAGCTCAGCTTTCCGACTACATGGCTAAGATGTACGGGACAGGCGCCACTAAATACGGTGCGGTAAGTAGCTCTATTGATAATCCGGTCAGCAAATATTATTCGGGTAAACCTTATACCGGTGGATTAACTCAACTCAATACAGGTAGCGGAACAAGTTATTAAGGAGAAAGTCAATGGATGTACCTAATGCAATGTACCCAAGTTATATACCTGATGACCCCGAAGAAGAAAAGAAAAAAAGGGCATTGGCGGCAACAGCTATTGTGGATGCAGGGAAAAGAGGTCAGGAAATTTCTGATGCTGGCGGTGTTCCTTTATTTACCAATGTTCCGCAAGACAAACCTACTGCCGAAACAGTCTATGTTCCACAACAGACAATGCAGGACTATAACCCAATCCCTAAAAAGCCAACTGACCTTGAATTAAGCGTATCTGCAAAACTGGCAGAAATAAAGAAAAATGTCATTGCTGATATGTTTAAAGGAACAGACCCGAATGAAATAGACCCAACTTATGAAGGGAACAGTGCTGCAAAGGCTTTCATAGAGAAGAATAAAGGAAGGATGGGTGAGGTTACTCCCAAACTTCTTGAACAAGCGCAGAAAGTAGGAGAGCAGGAATACGTTAAAAAAGCACAAGAGAAACAGCAGATGTTAGGGCAGTTTCAAATGTTCATGGGAATGGCTGAAAAAGAGATAACGAAAAGAGAGGCGGAAATACAAGAACAGAAAAAGTATAACCGAACACAGAAAGAAAAAGAAAAAGACTCTTTTAAAAATTGGGAACCAGAAGCAAAAGAAATAGCGATTAAAACAAAAATGATTACAGGCAAAGACCCTTTAAACGTCTCAAATCGTGATTGGCAGGAACGAAGAATATTTAACGATGAATATTATAAATACATCAAAGAAAAAGGATTAACGGCAAATGATGTCGTTGTGATGCAAGCAACCTACAAGTCTGGTTCTAGTTCGCTTGGTAATATGAAAAAGCAGGAAGCACCTATGCGAGCCTTTGTTAACAACATCAACACGCAAGTTGATTACGCCAAAGAACTGTTTGACGGTTTGAAAAGAACCGACTTTAGATTGCTTAACTTGCCGTTAAGAGAATTACGAACAAGGGTTGCCGGTAGTGGCTTGGAACGCCAATATGAATTATTCCTGCAAGAAATTTCAATGGAAGCGAATAAGTTAGCACAAGGTTCTTCTGCTTCAATAGCGCAACTTCCCGAAGGTAACAGAAAAGAGTGGTTAAGAATACACGATATTAACTTGCCTCTGAAAGAAATATTGCCCGTCTTGGAAGGGACTAAGAAAATGGCAAATATGAGATTAAGCACATGGCTTGATTCCACAAACTATTTAATAAAAGAAATGGGAGCTATTGGGGAATCCCCTGTCAATACTAATCCCGGTGGAATTGATATGGACGCAATCGCGGCAGAACTGAAACGCCGCAAAGGTAAGTAATCAATGGCGATAGATTATAGCGAAATATCAACTGAAGATTTAGAGGCTTTGCAAAACAAGCAATACGATAAGGTTAGCACATCTACCTTAGAATATTTACAATCCGGCGTAAAGCCAAAGAAACCAACAGAAGAAACGACAACGGTTACTAAACCAGTTGAGGAAGGTTTTGTATCGGATTTAGTAACTGCCGGTAAAAGACGGATTGAGAACATATCCAACCCTCAACCTTCTGCCGTTAGAGAATTTAATCCCGCTCTTGGTGCCGGACTGAATGTTGCCGGTCAAGTGGGTGGTTTTGTCGGTGATGTTGTCAGCACTGGTTTAAGAAGTGCTTATAAGGCCATGCCTAAATCAGCACAAGAAAATATAAGCGGTATTGGCAAGATGATTGCTACAAACCCTGTTGTTGATGCGGCAAAGACTGCTTATGGTGAATTACCCGAAGATGTTAAAAATGATTTAGGTAATATAGCCAACGCCTCAATGATTATGCCAGCAGCCAAGACTTTATCCGCTTTTAAAAAGTTTGGTGGTAAGGCGGCAGAAGAAACAGGCGCGGTTGTTGCCGATGCAATGGAAATGGTAAACCGCAAGATTCAACCAGTAACGAAAAGCGTTGTTGATCGGGAAATAAATCAAATAGTCAAGGACAACCTTAACAAGTCAATCAAGGCTACTTCTAAGGGGAAACAAACGCTACCTTTAATAGAGAAGTATTTTACCGATGCCGGAACCGGAATAAAAGAAATAATCAACAACAAGCAGGGGTTGAATTTGACTAATGATGTTGGGGAAATAGTAAACGGAGCTTTACCCGAAACAAGATTGCAAATGTCACAGGCTATTCACTCAACCGAAAAGAAACTGTTTACAGAATACGATACAATGCAGAAAGCGGCAACAGGAAAGGGTGCAAGACTAGACCTTGAACCAATAGCAAAACAGTACGATGACGTTATTAACAACGAAACATTAAGGGCAACAAAAGAAGGCAGGGCAGTAATTAAACACGCAGAGGAAGCGCAAACCATATTAAGAGAAATCAAAACAATGTCACCGGAAGCGGCACAGGACTTTATCGCACAAGCCAATAACAAGTTGCTCAACAAAAACCTTATGCCGCTGGATGTTTCCAAAGCATCAGCCGATGCTGGTATTGCCAGCATCATGCGGAAGGAGTTGGATAAGTTAATCGAAAGCACTGAGGGCGCTGGTTATCAGGATATTAAGAGAAGATACGGCTCTGTTAAGTCTTTACGCGAAGGAACGAACAAAGCTACTTTCGCCGCTTTCGCTGAAAAGGGCACCCCTAACTTTTTTGACATTACATCAGGTACGGCATTAGTTCATGGATTGCTTACTTTGAATCCTGCTACTATCGCAGGTGGTGGCTTTATGGAAGCATTGAATATTTTAAGGCGCAACCTGAAAAACCCTGACACCTACGTTAAAAAGATGTTCTCCGATGTTGACAGCATAATGACTAAGGGAACAGAATTTCAGCCCGCAAGCAAGACAGGGCAATATATAAAGGGTAAATTCACGCAAGCGCCCCCCGAATATCCCTTCAGTGACGCTTCAGGTGCTATCCCGACTCCGCTTGGATTACCAATGCCCGAAAGAGGGTTTACGCTTAAAGGTGAACCAACGGGCGAGGTATTGAGACCACTTAGAACGAAACCGCAACCCTCAGATGTTATTGACGCGGAGTTTACTTCCATTCCCAGATTAACAGGGAATAGACCGCCAGAGCCTTCACAGATTCCGTGGCAAGATTTCTCAACACAAGAAATAATCCCTAGAGTGGGTAATGCAAAACTTGAACGACTTTACGGTGATTTGAACGAAGAACAATATTTAAAAGGTTTAAGAAACGCAAGACGAAGGAGTCAATAATGCCAGCAGGAACTTTTAATTTAACCGGAAATTACAGAATGGAACAAGGCTCTACATACACGCTGGAAGTAACGGTGACTGATGATAGCGGTGTGTATGATATGTCCACAGCAACCGCCGCTGCCAAGTTAAGGGAAACGGCGGATGCAACAACCGCTTACGAATTTGATTGCACCATAAATTCCACAACCGGAGTTATCACGGTTACTATGTCAGCTACAGATACGGCAGATATTGCCATTACAAGTGGCGTGTGGGATTTGGAGCTTACCGAAGGAACAACCGTAACAAGATTGCTTGAAGGCACTGTCACTATTAGTCCAGAGGTCACTAAGACATGAAAGATATTCAAATTACGATTGGAGATTCAGACAGCTTATATCTCAATGTAGAACTGATTACCCCTGTCATAAGCATAGGAATGATTGGGATAAAGGGAACTCCGGGCGACCCTGTTAATTTAGTCCATTCCATTGCAGACGGAGACACCACTCATGCGCCGGATGGAAACTCTGTTTATGATGCGTTGGCAACCAAGATGGACACGGTTGCCGCAACTGCTGAGTCCGATTTTATCGTAGCGGGTGCATCACCTTTTGCTTGGGCTAAGAAAACATTGGCACAAGTTAAAACGATTCTTGGTCTTTTATTGACTCAAACATCAGAAACTGTTGGATTCACAATAGCCGGTGGTTCTACCAGTAAGACATTGACAGTTGATGAAGATGTTACCTCTAGCAATAAAATGAACAAGACGGGTAACAACCTTGCCATTGGGTCTGACGCTGATGGAGATACTTGGTATAGGGCTTCCGGTGTTATGACAAGGCTAGCCAAAGGGACTGCCTATCAATATAAAAGAATGAACTCCGGGGCTACCGCTCCCGAATGGGCAGACGGTGAAACCGTTTGGACTGATTACTCTGCAACATCAACAGTAACGGGATGGGCAAGTTTCACCACGAAAAGCATATACTATAAAAAAATAGGGAAAACAGTTTTTGTATCATTTCATCTTGTGGGAACAAGCAATGCAACCAATTCCACTTTTACGCTTCCCTATACTTCGTCTAACACACTAGAGACAATGGCAGTTGGTAGAGCTAGTGATAACGGCGGGACATACGCTCACTGCGCTGTTTTTCTAGCGGCTAATTCTAATACAGTTGCCGCTTCCAAAGATATGACTGGTTCATCTGGAACGTGGACTGATTCTGGAACCAAAGCAATAGGAGCACATTTATTTTTTGATGTAGCGTAACCAATTTAATTAGGAGGAAAGAAAAATGCCAAAAGGAATGAGACCAATTACAACTTACAATGTTTTCGGTGGAGCGCAAACAGTTACCAAAAACACCACTTCAACATCGGTGGCTTTTGATTTAAGGGAGATTGCACAGAACGGATATTTTTCCATTGAATATCTAATTACCGGAGATGGCACTTTAACCATTGCTTACACGGTATGTTCAACAAAAGCAGGAACGTATTTCACGCCAACTGGTGCAAGTTCGATAGCAACAGGGCTAACCAAAACTTCTGGTTCTTCCGGTTTAGGTGGGTTATCGTTCACGCCATCACCATATCCGTTTATGAAAATCACGGCAACGGAAACGGGAACATCGTACGATGCTGTCATTAACCTTAAATTGAATGTTCAATAATGGAGATAAATATGAAAAAGACATGGTTAATAATTTTAGTTATTCTGTTTTGTGCGACTACGGCATATAGCGCGGGGTGGGATAGCGGCAGTAGTGGTGTTTCCGTTTCTACCGAATGTAACGCAGACGCTTATTACGCTATTGGAAAACTTTGCCAAGATTCCGATGATGGCAAGCTCTATAAGGGGACTGGGGCGGCTGTAAGCGAAATTACTTCTACCGATTTGACCGCACCCGGCACAATCGGTGGCACTACACCATCTGACTTCTACTTCACAAATGGCTATTTCTTCCAGTCAGGTGTTGAGCATGGCATAACCTCCATTGCACCCACTAATGACTATGGCGCAGTTATGGCTATATCCTCAACTATCGGCGGCCTTGACCTTTACGGCATAACCGATGCTGACCAAGCAGGAGCTTTGAGGCTGACAGGTATTCTTGGCGCGGCTGATCCTACAGACATTTATCCGGCTGTTGTAATTAGAGGTGGCAAGAAAAACGGTACGGGCTGGCAAGCTCTTGCTGATGCTGAGACAGTCCTGATGTTTTATAACTATACCTCTCCTATTGGAACCGTCTACGGAAACGGTCAGTGGATTCTGCCTTCTATTCAAGGTACTCCGATTGGTGATGTTATAGCTGATATTGGTAAATTTACTGTTCTTCAGGCGACAACTGGCATAGGCGGGCCGGGTTCTGTTCCCATCACTATTGCCACAGGTACAGCGGACGCTATTGTGGCGGACTACAATCCTGATGTAACCTTAGTTGATAAAGCACTGGTTGCTTTAGAAGCTGCGGCGGCTAATGCCACGACCACTCCGACCTTTGCGCCTGATGGTGTAACCGCTCATACGATAGTGAAACAGGGTGGTGTTGCTCTTGCTGCCGGAGATATACCAGGTGCTGGCGCGGTTATGCTACTTGAGTATAATCTAGCTAATACAAGATGGGAGCTGCTTAATCCAGCAAAAGTGGCTTTAACCGCCCTTGCCCCTCAAGCAGCTTACACAATCCTTGCCAATGGTACTGCTGGTGCTGCAAGTCCGACTGCGATTGCTCCTGTTGCCAACGGTATATGGGGTTGCAATGGTTCAAGCGTCTGTGCGTACTATACCAATTTCCGATCAGACAATACCGCAGCACAATTTAATGATTCAGTCGCGCCAACTAAACTTGCTGGTGTTGACCCTGTAAACGTAACCGCAGGAGTAACGGTTTGGTATCAACCAGTGGCAACAACGGGGCCGGTTTATATCTCAACACCATCTTTGACAGCAGGGACATATCCGCAACTTTTGGAGGGTGTGGCAACCGGTGGTTTAATCTTCGGCGATGCTTCTCCTGATGCTGCTGGTGAAGTAGGATATGACGGAGCTTTGAAGTATTATGATGCGGTCGGCCTAAAGTCAGTGACCACAGGATATATAGACATTTCTACTGGAGGAACTACACGCAGAATAATTACCGTTGATGATGCGGCTCAAACAATGGCTCGCAGAGATGCAGGGCAGACCTTTACAGGGGTGAATGTATTTACTGCCCCGACCTTCACGACTTCAATTACGCCAACGGCACATGATGGCACTACCATAGGAACAAGCTCTTTGGGCTTTAGTGACATATATCTAGCGGCAGGGGCGGTTATCTATGCTCAGGATGACGAATCGAACACGATGACTTCTGCGGCGACTGGTTGGACGTTTGCCAAGCCGATTACCGTGGCAGACGTTACGAATGACAATTATATCAAGATAACAAATAACTCAGGTGGTCGTGCGCCTACGGCTTCGGTTTATGAATTATATCCTGATGCCGGAGCATGGAAAGCCAACGCAAACGGCGTGGAATACAATATCCCAATGGCAGGAGCTTGTACTGCTCTGGCAAGTGATGGCGTGAATACTGCCTTAACGGTAGCAACGACCAACTGTTTTACACTGACCGTTGACGACAACGAAGACCAGACGATTACTTTTTCCGGCGCCGGTTATGCAGGACAGGAGATTACTATAATTTTCACAACGGCAGGCACGGCAGACGAAGTAATCACTTTCCATGCCACTTTAGTTTCTTCAACCGGAACGCTTACATTAGGGACTGACGCGGGTAAATTCTACGTTGTTCGGTTTATAAGCAATGGAACGCATTGGTATGAGGTTTCCAGAACAGCAGTCCAGACATAGGAGCTTCTATGAAAAAATATTTGATTATCTTCTTGCTTCTGCTGGCATCTAACGGATGGTGTCAGCAAGGGGCGGTAATGAGTGGATGCGTTGCAAGTGGCGTGAGCGGGGTGAGTGCGGCGGCTGTTTCATGTACTTCTTCAAATGATACTGAATTAGTTGCCACTCCAAATAGTCCATCAACTACCGCCTCAGTACAAGATAATTGGTATGCTTATCCAGTTGGTTCACTATCGGCAGGAACGCAGATTACCGGAGTAACAGCAGCAATAAGCGATTCTGGAGGGTCTTTTGGTGGTATCTGCGAACTTTGGACTGATAATGCTGGTTCTCCAAATGCAATAGTTGGAGCTGGTTATACGTGTACGAAAAGTAATTTACAGGACACATATCCACCCGCTACAGAGGATTTTCTTTTTGCGTCAACCCAAACCATCCCGACCACAGCATCATATTGGGTTGTATGCAAAAAAGCTGATGCATCTGCCCTTAATTGGGGGAGAACAACGAGTGGAACAAGCGGTTTCAAATATTCGTCCGATGGGGGAAGCACCTGGTCGACATCCGGCGCATTTACAACAATCGGAGGGGTGATAGGATGCGCACCATAAAAAAACTATACCTGATAATTTTATTATTGCTACTGCCCTTAACGGCGTTGGCAGACACCCATACTGCGGCAACTGCTAATCGGGACGATGTGGAAACGGCGATTAACGCCGCCACCTATGGGGACACAGTTGCTATCCCTGCCGGAACGGGAACTGGTTATACAAGTCCAATAAATGTGACAAAGGATATAAAAATACAGGGTGCTGGATATTCGTCAACATTTATAGATTCAGAGATTACTACACAGTCAGTTGGAATATTCAACGTCGTTTTTGATTCAACGGCAGAAGATAATATTGAATACTTTAATACTCCCGGTCATGCGGATAGTCCGGGTATTTTTGAAGTTAGTGGAATCACCTTCGCGGGGACAAAAGTTTATGGTGTGGTTCCTGTTATGATAGAACCTCCGTCAAAAGTTATTAGAAAGATTAGAATACATCATAATCGCGTAGTTAATATGGCGCGTATTGTTGGCGGTAATGGCACAGGGAAAGAAATTGGTATGGCAACGGGCGTGGTTGATAATAACTTTTTACATAACACGATAGCGTATGTTTTTGGCGCTTCCATTTTTAATTTATCTAACCGTAGTTATCCGGGAGATGGAACGGGCTGGTATATTGAAGATAATATATTTAGATGGTCTGGGCCGACTCTATCTAGGTCGACTGATCTTAAAAAAGTAAAAAATGTTTCTTCTACATACTGGCTACCAGACCATACTTTTGTTGACGTTGCAGAAACGGAAACAGCGTTACCAGCAGGAACAATACCCCAAAACACATGGGGAATATATAGGGTTTCGACAGATGCTTTGGGTGCGGTGACTTTAACCGCCGGGACGGATAACTACACAACTGGTTACGGCTCAAGCGCACTTGCTATTGCCGCTGTTCCCGCTGTCCCCGAAAATCAAGCCAATATGGGGTATATCACGATTGTAAATACTGCCGGAGATTTTGTCTGCGGGACAACACTGCTTAATGCCGCAGGAGTTACATATTCACGATACGGTTATCCACAAGGATCATTTTTAGTATCGGCAGACAACAACGATGGTTTGGCGGCTACCATCAGATATAATATAGTCACTGGATTGGTAGATTATTCATATAACTCAACACAGCAAATATATTTCGATGAGCATTCTAACCAGTCAAGCATCACAGGCGGACAGCATTTAGAATTATATGGAAACAATATGACAGCAACACGAGGAGATTTAATTCTTAGTTATTTTAGTGACATTAGAGGGCAAAAAAACTTATATTTTTACAATAGGATGCCAGATACTAGCACCGCTGTAATATCTCTGCGGGAGGAGTGGAATGATCATGGTTCGGCTAGCCAAGAAACGCTAGATGCCCTTAATATGTGTTCCTCGCGTGCTACAAAGGAAACTGAGGGTGATAGACAAACTTGTCCGGGTTATTTGATAGGGACACCTGATAGTTGTAATTGCTGGAAAGTTCATGATAGTTATTTTTTAAACAATAGACGCGCAACAGACGAAACTATCCATAATGCTATTATAGCAAAACGCGGAACGCCTCTTGAAAATTTCGATTATTTTGATAACGATACAACTTACACGCTTAACGATCCGCCTGAATTAGTAGAAAATATAGAATTTTTCAATTATGTTGCTCTTGGTTCCTTTGATGGTACAGTAGGCGTATCTTGCGGAACTGCCGCAGAAATGAACGCTATCACTCCGACAACGGTTGGTGTTGGCTTTTGGGTTCCTACAAATATCACAACCATGCCGTGCACTTCCGTATCAGCGGACAACATTAAACAGACTGAGGGCGTGAATCCAGTCACACCAATCACAGGCACTCTCTATAAATGGACAGGCTCAGCATGGGCAGCGTACTGGCAACCCTACACCTACCCTCACCCATTAAGGGGCAAATCAAGGGCAGCGGTAACTTTTGGTTCTACAAGTGCATCAGGCGCCGGACGAACAATGGGAAGTACGACAGGAAGTGGAAGCGGTTTTACTTTGGAGTGATACAATACAATAGGAGGTCTTATGTGATGGCAGATTCTAACGGCGGAAACGGAAATCGGTTTATTACTTGGAGAGCTATTGTTTACGGATTGGCGACTATTCTTTTTATCTGTTTGACCGGCATTATTACCGATACCCGATTAACCGTATCACAGGCGCAGGACAAAATTGAGAAGCTGCAAACGCACAAAGTTGATATGGAGCAATACAGGTGCGACATTCAGCGTATTGAGGGGAAGCTTGATAAGCTAATTGACTTTCAGCTTAACGGAAAACAAAAATGAAACTCTTGCTCTTAATTTTTATTGCCGCGTTAGCTTTGCCGATAGGTTTATTGATTGGCCTGATATTCGGCGCAGTCCTGTTTTTCGCAATCTGGATTGACGGAGTTTTTAGGTATGTCATTAACGCGGATTGATAATTGGGTAAACCTATTAGCCGAATTGTGCGAAATTTGGGAAGATTGGTTTAGGGGATTATGGAAATAGATACCGGGAAAATATCTGATGGCTACCACACGTTTGACGAATTATACGATCACCGTTGCCATTTAATGATTGCACTGATGATATGCAACCATAAAATATCTTGGAGGGCAGATAAAAACGATAATGGCGAAAAGTGGCCTTCATGGTTTTTGGCGGGGATTGATTTACCAACAGGAACGATCACATATCATTTACCCCAATGGATGTGGTCTATGTTAGACAATAAAGACATTAAAACATTTGATGTTGCTCCGAAGTGGGATGGTCATACAGCCGCCGATGTTATTAACAGATTAGCTAAGTGGATAGAGATTATATGAGCGAACTTGGAGATAAGCGAAAGAAGTTTACCATCTATGTTGCCGACCTGATTAATTTCATGCTGAGCAAGGGTTATCAGCCTATGCTTGGCAAGGACGGTCTAAAACACATGAAGGGGAGTCTGCACTATGAAGGGCTTGCCGTGGATATAGACTTAACGAAAGACGGTGTTTACTTAACGAATACGGACGACCATAAACAGTTTGGGGAATATTGGGAAAGCCTTGACCCCCTCTGTGCTTGGGGCGGTAGGTTTAAGGACGGAAATCATTACAGCGTAACCTACATGGGGAAAAAGTAGATCGGTTTGCCGACGCCGGCAAAGTGATGAGGTTGCGTATCACGCATTAACCACAAAACGGTTAGCGTATAATATAAAGGGAAATATTAGAAACAAGGAGGCGATATGAGTAAATTCTTGGCGGTAATATCAATGGTCTTTTTTCTGTCATCGTTTTGTTTCGCCGGAGATGAATTTGACCAGAAACTATTTGAGCAATCTATGCGGAAAATATCCAAAGAGGCAGCGCGTAAAGCCGACATCGCCACCAAAGATGAATGGGATAAAATTCAGAAACAGCAGCAAAAAGATATAGACGCGATTTGGGAAAGTCTAAGACCGCTGAAGGATAATAGGTGGGTGATAAAATGAAGGGCGACAAAATCACATACACAAGCGGTTACAAATACCAACTCTATCATAATTACTCTCTGCAAACTCAAATCGCAGGGTATGATGTTGACACTGAATATATTAAACTGACACCGGAAGGAATGTTGACTGTAAAGCGCGGCTATGCTTGGGACGGAGCGTCCGGCCCTACCATAGACACAAAATCATCAATGCGCGGCGCTTTAGTCCACGATGCACTATATCAGTTGCTTCGGGAAGAAAAGATAAGCCAGCATGAACGGCTGACCGCAGACGCTATGCTCAGGGATATTTGCATCGAAGACGGTATGTTTCGGATAAGGGCTTACATTTGGTATATCGGAGTCCGTAAGTTCGCTCTTGCCGCCGCTAACGCAGAGAATGAAAAGAAAATATTGGAGGCGCCATGAACCCTGAAAACGTATTGACCGTAAAGAAGTGGATATTAGGAATCTTACAGACTGCTATCTCGGCGGCGGCAAATACCGTTGTGGTAATGATTGTCGCCCCCGAAACTTTTAACATTCAAGAAGGGCTTAGCAAGGTAGGTGCCGTGGCGGGAGTATCTGAGGCAGTCACCACTGCCGAGATGCTAATGATTAGCGATGGTTGAAATGGCTTGATAATTTTAGCTTGTTTTTTCTTGTTGTCGCTTTTCCAAAGTGGTTGAAGATTTTTCAGCGACCAGCATCTTCCGAAATCTATATCCGTTGTATTTTCATAATTAAAAACTTTAACCGGTATCTTGTGGTCAATTTCCCATACTTTGCCGTAATTCTCCCATGTCATTCCTTCTTTGAACTGCCTTTCAAGATGCTTCTTTAAATCTTCGCTATTATAATCAACTAAACCTTCCCAGTGTTGCCCACCTTTGGTTTTTCTTTTTAAGGACTTGTTCATTCCGTTTGATATAGCTCTGGCAACCCTTACCTTTGCTGTGCTTCTTTGTTTAATGTTTGCGCGTAGTTGTTGTGCGTGAACTTTATCAGGATTAGATAATCTCCATAATCTGTTCATTTCTTTTCGTCTTTCTTTTTCTTCCGCAGGTAACGACTGCCTTTTGGTCTTTAACTTTTCAGCATTTTTTATAGCATACTCCTTAGCGTGTTTCTTTATCCTATCAGCATTTTTTTCGTAATAATTTTTGTGATATTCTAACTCTCTACTTTTGTTTTTTTGATGCCATAACGAGCTAGCGGCCCTCATACACTCTTTGCATTGCACACATAAACCATCTTCCCGTTTGCTATTACGGAAAAACATTTCTTCTGGTTTTACTTGTTCACATTTCTTACATTTTCGCATAGTTATATAATAATCACATAATATGTTTTGTCAATGGTTTATATCTGAATACTCCTACACAATAGCCCTATTTTGGGCGATACTCAAAGGGATAGCCGTATTAAGCCCGAACACGCCGACCAACAAGATAATTGACCTGCTGCAAGCTAAGAGGTGGCTAATCCGTATTTCTTTTTAAGTTCCCCTATCTGCATACGGTATTCTGCCCCTTTATTCAAATCCTCTTGGGGACAACGCCAGTCATGCGCATAGGCTAAGTATATTGGCGATTCATTTGCTTCATTTAAAAACTTCAAATAATTATCATACACCGCAATTAAATCGTTCATCTCCCCTCCTTCAATCCGCAATCGCCGCCGCATACCTCTTGCGTTTCGGGATCGACGTACGGACATAATTTCGTCCTCGCAGTCTGTTCGTCCATGTTATGCTCCTTTCATGTTATTTCTCCCGTATGTACTTCACAACCTTGCAGGGCTTGTTGTCATTTTTGCAGATACCTTCTTTATATGAATAGCAATTTTCTTTAGGAAAATGTAACATTGCTACCCTAACCGGAAGATCATCATCCCACCTACACGCAGTAAACTCTTTCTTGAATTTCATTTCCCCTCCGCAAACTGTTTGATGGCTTGCCTTACCTTCTCTCCAATTTCATCATGAGTAAACCAACGTATTTTTTTATTGCGGTCTATGGCATATCGTACTTCGCGTGTAGTGCTTTCTCCGATATAGTCGTTACAATTAACAACAAAAACCTCATCTGCAATGTCTATCTTTCTTAGATGAAGCTCGTCCATTTCAGCCGCGCAATTTTCGTGTTCTGCAAGGTGATCTGGAATGTTGCCCTTGCAATACCATTCTGGAAGTAAGTGCAGTCCCATTGTGTTTTTCTTTTCATCGCGTTCAATATACCAAGCACACACCGCCATAATATCAACGTACCGAGAAGAACCGCACATAACAACTATTGGAATTATCCCCTTGCCCTTCTCCTTCATGCCGACAAGCTGTTTCTCATAGACAGCTAACTTATTTAAAGCATTTTCATGACGAGCATTAGCTTCGGCAAGCTCGGCTTCAAGGGATTTTATTCTTGACCTTCTGTATATACAATGTGCGGGATATAAAGGGCTTGGGGCTGGTCTAAAGCAGTCGCCAACATCTTCCCATTCCGCATCTTCATCTGGCAGCAATACTTGATCGCCTTTTTGTGTCATTTCTCCTTCTTCCAACCGCCTATATATTATCCATTCAGTATCTCTAATTTTCTGCCGGGCTTCGGCAAGCTCGGCTTGCAACTTTAAAACAACATTGTTAGTCATATCCATTTCTGCCTGACCGTCAAGAGCATCGGTCTGTCGCTGTTTTTTCAGTTCTGCAATATCTTTTTGCAAATTAGATATGCGCTCTAAAGCATATTTAAGGTCGTCCTCGGCTTGCTCGGCACGTTGCTTATACGCCATTACTGAATTATTAATTGGATCCAGTGTGGTAATTGCGTATGCCTGTGCTTCCTCCAACTGCTGCCGGAGGGTGTATAGGCGGGAAAGAAGCTCTTTCTCATGAACATCATAGAATGGTTCCTCACCATCATCGTATTCATACCGAGCAACATCAATCGCATATTCCTTTACCAATTCTTCGTCCGTCATGTCGTTCATTTCTTCACCTTTCTGCACTTGTGTTTTTTAAATTCCTTTTCTGCCTTTTTGATAATCTTCGGGCAGTCTGTTTCAACATGGATTGACTTGCCGCACTTGTCGCATTTAAGGTCGAGCGTCATGCCGCTATATCCTTCATCATAATGTCAAACTTTGCCTTGTCTGAAACAATGGTAATTATTTCTTCGTACTTATCCGAGGTTATATCCTTGCTCGATTCAAACGAGTAATAGTGCATCAGGAACAGTTTAACCGACTCTTTGGGAATATCTTTATGAACCATAGCGAATAACCGTGTAAGCTGTTTCTGATTAACCTTTTCTTTTGCCTTCTCGCTTGCGACGTTGCCCTGTGGCAAGACTTCTGGAGCGGGTGCGGTAGTTGGCAGGGGCTTAGTTATTCCCTTCGCCCATTCAGCAAGTTTTTGTCCGGTTTCTACCGTAATCATTTTGCCATCAAGAAAAATGCTCTTGAGTTCGTCTTTTGTGTATTTTGTCGGGTGCAATAAATGCTGTTTGTCAATCCATGCGTGAACCATCATTTCAAAAAGTATGTCCTCGCTTTGCTTCGGGTCAAGTTCCGTTGATCGCGTCCATTCCTTCTTTCCATTACTGACGGTTTCTTTCATCGGATATTTTGCCCTCATGCAAACAATGACAAGGGGTATCGGTGTTTGCATAAGCCGAAGCATAAACTCTCTTTGGTGATCCATTTTCGGTTGCTGCCACACAAGCGGCCCCTTCTTGCCACCCGCTTGGTTAGCCGCTGCCATACCCAACACGCCGCCAGCACCCTCCCATTCGTGGCTTGCCGAATCAATAATCAGTGCTTTCAGGTTTGAATGATTCGCTAAGTCAATCGCCTGTCCGTAATTCTTTGGCGAAAAATCGTCGCGCATTGAAATAACCTGATACCCGCCAATGATAGGGTCGTCTGCAAAAACTTCTCCGCGTCCTGATTCTGTTTCAATCATTCCCACGGTTGACATATCTCCGGTAAATCCCTTTGCCAGCAACAACGCTCCGTAAGTTTTCCCGCACCCCGACTCTGAATATAAACCGATTAACGGTTTTGCTTCCGACCTTCTTGCTGGTCTAATTTGATACGGCATAATCCCCTCCCGATAAAATCATTGACTTCTTGAGTTCCCACGATGCGAGTGACCACGGTTTCGGCTCTACCGTGCATAACTGCGTTGGATAAGCTGACCACACGCCGGACTTCATACATTGCCGCCAGAGTTTAATTCCAAGATTAACTTTGCTTTCGCCCATGTCCTTAAACATCATATCCAGTTCGATAAATGAACAAAGGTAAGGCGCATCGACTTCTTGAACAAGAAAATAAAAGTCCGGCTCCGTTCCCTCAATGGCTTTCACACCACGGCGGTAAAGAGCGTCCTGAATGTCAAGGCCGGTGTTTGAGATAATTCCGGTGTAATCTTCGGGGTCGGCTGACTGTCCGGTTGTTTTATAATCCAAGATAATAGTGCGCTCTTTGTTAATCCAGTCCGGTCTTATCCTGAACCACGTTTCTTTTTCCTGCCATAGATAGGTTAATTCCGATTCACCGTCGGCAATTTGCAAATTGAGCTTTTCTCCGCGAGCTTCAAATGTTAGAAGGCTTGCATGGGCAACTTCGACCATTGAGTTAATTTCCTCAAATTGGTGAGTTAATAACGGTGTCTTACCCTGCGCCCTTGCTTCTGCCTTTGCTTCTTGCGCTTCTTTCTTGCGCCAATCAGGATAATCGAAAACAATTACAGCATCTTCCCCGCCAAGAAAAAAATCGTGCGCCGCCGAACCAATGTCAAACTGAGTCTTTTCTTCCTTCTCGTAATCAGGATTCAAGCGCGGGTGCCCGTGAAACGCTTTCCGTGGACATTCATTGACTAGCGACTTAATCGTTGACCGGCTCAGCGAGGGTTTGTCACATGGGTCGGTAAGATAATCGGCAAAACTAATTTTGTGTTTTCCTGCTTCCATCTGTCTTCCTTTCCTTAAAATAAATTTCCTCTGTTTGACCCTCTGGACATGACAAAACTTTAAGCAACAAGATAATGTCGTCATCGTTTAACTGGCTGACTGTTTCAGTTATGTCCATCAAGCGGCCTCGTTACTCATGTTCTTGAAAAAGGTTAATTCCACTTCGCCGATTTGAAGGCAGAACCATTCCGTTTTGCTATTCTCTTTACATTCGGCGTTAAGGGATTGCCGCAATGATTCCCACTCTGCCGGTGGAATCCAATGTATGCCTATCTGATCTCTCGTCTGATAATCTCCGCTAAAACTTGACATACAACCCCCTATCCGTTCGCAATAACTAATATCGTTACAAAATAGACCACCGACAATATTATGATTATCCAGCACAGTGGCTTCAATCCCTCGTCCAAAAATTCAATCAACTTTTCCATGTTCCCTCCTGGTGAGTGCGGCAACAGAGCCGAAACCGCACCCACCTTAAAATAAGATTAATTACGCTTACTGCTATTATGCCGGTAACCATCCCCTTTCCTGTAAGTTCACCCTCTCTTTTCCCATGACCTATGATTACAAGTAATCTGGTGATGGCAATTAAAGGGCGTTGTTACTTGATGGCATTTCACCACCGTTTGATGGACTTCCACCATCATTCCCCAATACGGTTCTGCGATCATCACCTATGCACGGCATAGACTCCTGCCAACTGGACAAAGGGGTTGGTAAAGAAACTGCTTTTTTGCCACGAACTTTGCCCGAAGGTTGGTCGGCGGCAAATATATCACCATTAAGGGAATCTTCCCTAAGTGAACTGTATTCAACATCTACCCCAAACATTATCTCCGCATCTTCCGCGTCTAGGGCTTGGAACAATGCTGTCATGTCCTGGTAGTTTTCCGTCATATTATCCAGCTTCCGATTGAGTTTTAAAAATCTATCAACTGCCAGCATGAGAAATCCTTTTCTTGTTTCGTTGTGCTTACACTAGACCAACTAATTTTAAATTGCAAGAACTATTTTCATTTATTTTTAAAATAATCCTTGCTTTTAAAAATTACCTGATATATCGTAAGCACAACTTTCAAGGAGGCTTTATGAACGCTATAATATATGACATTGTTGCCTGCCCCGTCTGTAATGGTAAAAAACAGATTCAAGATGGTCAGGTAATGAAGGATAATAGAGTGTATCAGATAGTCAAGCCCTGCCCAAAATGTAAGGGTAAGGGTAAAATAGGGCAAGAAAGAAAAGGAGGCTTTATGAACGCAAAATTCATCGGCACATTGAAAAGCGGGGAAAAGGTTTTTCAGCATACCGAATCCGAATTGTCACCCTACGCAGTTGAGTATGTCGAAAAGGATTATACATACCTGGTGCTTCCGAGCGAGGCTGAATACGAGGAGATTAAAGAGATGGTGAAGAAATGAAGCCTTATTACCAAGACGACCAATACGGAATCACGATTTATCACGGCGATTGTCGGGAAATACTGCCGGAATTAGAGCCGGTTGATTTAGTGCTGACTTCGCCGCCGTATGATGATTTGCGGGAATATGGCGGACATAAATTTGATTATGTTTCGTCTATTAATGCAATTTATCCGGTGGTTAAATCGGGTGGTGTTTGTGTTTGGATTGTTAATGATTCTACTGTTAATGGTTCGGAAACGGGTAACTCATTTCGACACGCACTTTTGTTTCTTGAAAAAGGTTTATCACTTCACGACACGATGATTTATTGGAAAAATAATTTTTCGTTTCCAGAACAAAACAGATACGCACCAGTTTTTGAATATATGTTTATCTTTTCAAACGGCAAACCAAAAACAACAAATATCTTCCGTGTCCCAACATACAAAGAGTATCGCATTAAAGGTAAAACATCAACAACGCGCCGCAATAAAGACGGCAGCACTTCTAATATTAAATACGAAACAGGGAAAGAAGAAAGAAACAGGGAAAACGTATGGATTTACGATGTTGGTTATATGAAGTCGGCAAAAGATATTGTCGCTTATGACCATCCTGCAATCTTCCCTGATAATTTAGCCTATGACCATATTAATTCATGGTCAAATCAAAATGATTTAATTCTGGACCCATTCTCTGGAAGTGGAACAACACTAAAAATAGCCAAGCAATTAAACCGTAAAGCAATCGGGATTGAGATTGAAGAAAAGTATTGTGAAATAGCAGTCAAGAGATTGCAACAGTCAGTTTTACAGTTTGCGGAGGCCGAATGAAGATCATCTTGCCCTTATCAGTAACCATACCAAGAAAAACGAAAGAAGATCGCATCTGGATTCTTAATCTTAATAACTATCGGAATACTCATCATATGACATTAAATCAAAGTAAGGTTTTATGGAAAGAAATAGTCAATCAGGCAATACCGAGTATTCCTATTATAGAACGCCCTGAAGCCCCGTTTCTTTTCACCTACACCATCTATGCATCAAGCAACCGAAAGTTCGACCTAGCTAATGTATGCTCGATAATCCAGAAGTTCACAGACGATGCACTGATAGACTTTGGCGTTATCTCCGATGATTCCTACAAAGTGATTCCGGCAATAGATTACCGTTTCGGCGGCGTGGATAAAGACAACCCGCGCTGTGAATTAACAATAAGAGATTTGGGCGACAACCTGCCGTTTTGAGGGAAATGTAAATGAATGGCGAACATCTTTATTTAATTAAATTAGAAAACAGCGATGAATCTTTTTATAAAATTGGAACATCTGTTCACAGATATTCACGCTTTTATCAAATCACGTACTGGATAGTCGCATTGCCGGACACGGACTGGATAGTCGCATTGCCGGACACGTACTGGATAGTCGCATTGCCGTAAATGAAGCATGGTTATAAAGTAACTATCGTATATATGCTTATGGGTCTCGATTTTTACGATGCTGTAAATAATGAGTCAACCCTACAAGGATTATTTAATCCGTACAACCCCAAAATTAAATTTGGCGGATACAGAGAGTGCTTCAAGGATATTAACCTTACTGATTATAAATCAAAAGTTAATCACTTAATTCCTCAAGCAAAAGAAATAGTCGAAAATTTGGAGATAACATGGCGTTAAGGAATCAACCATATATACCACTTTATGTTCAAGACTTTCTTACTGATGAAAAACTAATCGAGTGCAGTGCTGAATCAACCGGAGTTTATATTAGATTGATTTGCATACTACACAAATCTGAAGAATACGGAAAACTTTTGCTTAAGCAAAAAGACAAGCAAACCACCAAGCACCTGAAAAATTTTGCTTTAAAATTATTAAAGCAGATGCCCTACACCATCGAAGTAATAGAAAAGTCATTGCAAGAGCTTCTGATTGAGGGAGTTATCACCATTGAAGATGATTATCTTTATCAAAAACGCATGGTTAGAGATAATGAGGTTTCTATTAAGAGGTCTGAATCTGGTCAAAAAGGCGGTAAAAAAACTCAATTTGCTTCAAAGTTTGCTAAAGCAAAAGTTAAAGCAAACACTGAAAATGAAAATGAAGATGAAAATGAAGATAGTAAAAAGAAGATTGATGCAGCTTTTGTCGCATTTTGGAACGCATACCCGAATAAGAAGGAAAAACAGGAAACATTAAAACGCTGGCAGAAATTAAAACATACCTTACCGACCATTGAAACAATCTTAGAAGCAATCAAAAAACAAATAGCATGGAGAAATAACGCCAACGGAGAATTTAGGCCGGAGTGGAAGAACCCGGCAACGTGGTTAAACCGTGGTTGTTGGGATGATGAATTAAAATCAATAGGGGGGACTTATGGAAATCGACAGACCGCCGGAAGCAGTAGGGGAAATTATGGAAGAGATCGGGTACTCGACCCGAAAGCAGAGGACTATTTTGACGCAGTCACCAGAGAACTTGAAGCCAACAAAGCTGCCGAGGCTCGTGCTGGAAAATTGCCCACCTGAAGTAATTGTGAACGGATTGCTCACACAAAGCGAAAAGGACTCAATGATTAAGTATTTAATCGGCTACCAAAAAACAGGCATGGATTGGGAAATATGCCGGAAGAAAATACCTACTGACCTACTAGAAAAATGGGCGAATGTTTTGCGAGAGTGCCGCCTTAATGGGTTTATGGCTCCCAAAGTGCAGAGCGAAAAACTTATCTGGAAGCAAATCTTTGGCTTTAAGCGGAATTACAAGAACGCCGATAAATGCACCTTATGTCCGAGGAATTTCATTGCCGGGGATTGCAAGGGTGGCTCAAAGCATAAATTTGGCACGATACTGTTTAGACCTTGTTGGGAGTGAGCAATGGAATATCTAACCTGCGCCCTTGAGGGCTGCAATGTTAAGTTTATCAAAAAGCACAAGCAAAAGTATTGTTGTGTTGAACACGCTAAACTAGCCAACAGGCGGCAAGTCAGGAGAATAAGACATAAAAACAATCCTGAAAAAAAGCGCCTTGAGAACATGCCTTCTTTCCGATTGGCGGGAAAATTGATTGATTGCGAATGTCCGATATGTGGCGAAAAGCATCAAGCGAGAAATATTTATCGGGCGAAGTATGGCAAGACTTATCATTTTTGTGATGAGTGCAGACAGATAGTAAACGCGGATTATAGCGAGGGAATGGGTATTAAATACGATCCGCGAACTGATAAAATAACAGATTTTTTATAGGAGGGAGTATGGATAAGAAACAACTTAAAAATCTAGTTAAGCAAATAGAGAAGCACAAAAACAATATTGCAAAAGAACGCGATGCCTTGAACGATTTAATCTCTGAATTTGAGGACATTGCATATAATTGTGACTCAGCAGGTCATAGTTTGCAGGAAGCAATAGATGAATTATCACAATATTTATAGTGGACGGACAAAATAGAAAACTTTTTATAGGAGGGGGTATGGTTGGAGCGAGAGAATATGCTGATTTGTTGGGAAGTGGGGTTTTTGAAAAATTATCTTATGAAAGCGGAATCCATGCGAGAGGAAAAACATTTCATATCTGGATTTTAAATAGTGAAGGAAAAAGAACAGTTGAAGTTTATGGAATTATTGGTGGTCAGCCTGGGTGGACAGAATCTTATGGCTGGCTTCATTCTGGTCAATGGATAGATGATTTTGAAAAATTTGTAATGTCAAAAAAAATGGAAAGAGCCGAAATTTTACGAATGGCAGAAGCTAAGTCACAAGAAGCAGCGCAAGCTGAAACACTAAGAATACAAACCTTATTAAAAGAATATTAGGAGGTCACATGCTTATCAGGGTAGATCAATACACAGTAGTCCAGATGGAAAGCTACAAAGGCATTTATTCGCTCGTTGAGGGGTGGGAAGGGCGCGAGGGGGATTTTAAGGCCAACTGGATTAAACAGCCATTTGGCAAGGAAAAAATCGAAAAGGAATTGCCGAAGAAAATCAAGTTGGGCGACAAGGAAACGGCAATTAATGTGCTGAAAACATTATTGGCCGAATTGGAAGAAACAACGCA
Source organism: Clostridia bacterium (assembly GCA_041653455.1). Lineage (GTDB taxonomy): Bacteria > Bacillota > Clostridia > DUPQ01 > DUPQ01 > DUPQ01. The sequence goes on along the minus strand of JBAZFL010000003.1, from coordinate 1,595 downwards.
ACAACCGGCAGACGATGTGCCATTTTAAGAGGTAAAGCAATGACTTACCTAATCTTAATCGTAATAGGATCGGCAATAATAGCGGCAATAGGGCTACTGGTGAACAGAGCGATTAAACGCATTTTTGATGAGGATTAATGAGCAGAAGCGAAATTAATAAACGATACAGGGATTCCCACTTAGAATTTTGCAAGGAATCAGTCAGGAAGGCAAAGGAAAGATACGTTAAAGAAAGGCGGTGTGTGGGTTGTGCAACGCCGCTAATTGCAGGGGAAATTAAAACCTGCGTGAATTGTGGTCATACAATTAGGGGGGAGATGAAATATGCAAAGGATAGTGTCAGACTTACCGAAATCTTTTGAACTAATCGCGGGAAGTTGCACACATATTGGCTCTATTATGTGCCACTATGACGGGATTAAAAAGACGGTAGATTATATCGCTTCTGCGCCACGAAGATATTTTCTGCATCTTGGGGACTGGATAGAAGCAATTATGACCGATGATAAACGCTACAATGCCCCGCCAGAGGGTCAAAAAGAAAAAGAACAGGCAATACCCATTAAACAGGCAAAAGACGCTGTGGGGCTTTTTAAGCCAATCAAAAAGAAAATTATTGTTGGCCTAAAAGGAAACCATGAGCGATTTTTGTCTAAGTTTGGCGATCTGGTCGGCAGCATTATTTGCGAAGATTTGGAAATACCGTACGGTACAGAATCATGCCGATTAATTGTCGAGAATAAAGGCAAACCACTTTTCAACATCTTTGCTATGCATGGAAACCGTATTTTTTCTTCTCACGCTAAAGATTATGAACAACGCGAAGCAAACAAGAAGGCCGCTTTAAAACTGTATCTTCAAGAGCAAATGGGCGATTGCTCAATTATGCTTTGTGGTCACGCTCATTGGATTGGAATTGTGCCACCGGCAAAGCGGCTATATTTTGTTGATTCTCCGGTAGGTGTAAGCCAGCAGTATTTAAAAGGCTCAACATCTATCGGATATATTCAACCGGATCAACGCTGGTATGCGTGTTGTGGGTCTGCCCGAAAATCACGGTTAGACGGTTATGATGATTACGCGCAAAACTACCCGCCGGTAGAATTAGGATTTGTTAAAATTACCGTTGATTGCGGCGAAATCGTGAACTGTGAACCGTTTTTAATTTAATACAACTTTGTATTGTTGGAGATTTTGAAGCTGTAAACAAGTTGTAGGCTAAAGGATTTAATTTTTATAATCTTAATTGCGGAAAGTGCCACTTTTCGGCGCTATTTGAAAGTAAAGCATACAAAGTTAACAAGATTGATAACAAAAGGTGCTTAGAAGATGGATAGATACACATTGTATATCGAGATATACGCAAAAAAAATGCGTGTTTCGCTCGAAGCTGACAGCGCGAAGGAAGCAAGGGAAAAGGTCAGGCAAGCGATTATCTTTCATAAGATTGAACGGAAGCCGGAAATGCCGGACATTTTAAAGGACATTTTCGCGGCGTTTGGCGGGAAGATATGACACAAAAACAAACACATAATTATGACAAAACATCGGACAAATAAACGGCAAGGAGGGGAAATGTTTAAGACATGGGAAGA
>JBAZFL010000002.1:24653-47778 GCA_041653455.1 Clostridia bacterium | reverse complement strand
CAACTCGACCGTGAGAGCCTATGACAACTCGACAGTGACAGCCTCTGGCAACTCGACCGTGAGAGCCTATGGCAACTCGACCGTGACAGCCTATGACAACTCGACCGTGAGAGCCTATGATGATTATGTTTCCATTACTGCCTTTATGCTAGCTGTTATTATAATGATCGGGTGCGTATGCAAAATCAAAAAATCAAAAACAGTTCAGGTTATAAAAAATAAAATTGCTCAATACGACAAAAAAACCTTTATCCATATTCATAAAGATAATCTCTTGGACAAAGACACAATAAAGCTTTTTAAAAGCGTTCGGAAAGATAATAGAAAAGATTTCCACTCCAACACAATCAAGTATGAGGGCGAGGTGACTTGTCCAGATTTCAATCCGTCAAAAGAAATTGAATGTGGTCAGGGATTGCACTTATCGCCATATCCAGAACTGGCACTTGATTACAGCCCAGACGGATTAGTTTTGGAGTGTGCCGTGAAGTTAAAAGATTTTGTTGTCTATCCAGAAAATATTACCAAAGTTCGGTGTCGTAAGGTCACTGTGCTTGGTGAATATAAGCCTTGCCGTTAGGTCGAGCCGAAAGGCGATGAAAACCAAAACCGTGAGGCACAAATGAGCCTGACATGAAATTCAGGTAGCAACACCCCGCCAGAAGTAAGCGGCACAATGCTTGTAATGAGCATTGTAAAGTAACAAGCGGTACGGACTAGAACACACGACATAGTTTTCTACAACGGAGAGCCAAAACAAAACAGCCTCCAACGGAAACGAAAACGGTGATTCCGGTTCGAGTTGGGTAATTAGTATCAATAGTGCTGATAGGCAAGCTATCAAGTTCTTTGAATGATTAAAACATGAGGTCAAGGCGTGGGGTATCGGGCAGGAATCAGGGGTGAGTGCCAGCGCAACCGTGAATGACGGGTGGCAACCTAGACAAAGCTCACCTATCCCACGCCACAAGGAGGGTTATGGAACACACAAAATTACCGTGGAATTATTGCGGGCAACACAGAGAAAAACCGGAAGTGTGTATGTGTATGCAAATATGGAGCGAAACAGACGATCTTCCAGTTGCAAAAGTAGAATCTGGCAAATGGGGTGATGAATATCCATCTATTAGGTTTACAAAAGAATCAACTTCATTAAAACCTGAAATTGAGGCTTACATGGATATGATAGATTACGGATTTATTGAACAAGAAACAGCCGAAGCTAACGCCCGTTTTATCGTCAAGGCTTGCAACTGCCACAATGAGATGTTGGAGGCGTTGAAAGAGATCATTAAGTCAATCAACATCGCCAATCCGCTAAGCCCCGGTTATTGGGAATTGCAGAAAGCAAAAGAAGTTATCGCCAAAGCAGAGGGCAAATGAACTGGACATTAATCAAGACACTTACTTTTTACATCTTCACGGCTGTAATGATCGGACTGGAGATCGCACTACTACTTTTATTAAGGGGGTAATCATGGACTGGACAAACACAATAGCATTTATCACGGCAATAATAGTCATAGCGATTTTAATAGTCGCCATGAAAAAAGCAACGTGGAGTAATCCGCTTGAACGAGAGCAAGACCGGATTGCTAATCAGATCATCAGGAATCTGGACAATTTATCTTGTGAAGCGAAAGACGAGATTATTCGCCTCGTGATAAGCGAGGTCTACAACGGTCAGTTTCACATTCACCAGAATCCATCTTGCAAGAGGGCGTAATGAAGAAAAATCATGTTTGGGTGATCGAAGTGTATTTAATAGGGAGTGGAATTTTTATTCCATCAACCATAAATGACCGACATTTTTGGACAAGAAAAAAGGCAAGAACAGCAGTTAAATTAGTATGTAAAAAATCAGACCTTAAATATCGTGTTAAAAAGTATGTGAGCGAGTAATGGGAGCTGAAACAAACGACCTCGACACAAGAGACGAGGACAAGGCGAGAACGGAAGGACGGTTAGTCGAATTTTGGGAAGAAGACAAGAACACGTCCTACGAGGACACGATGGATATGGCTTCAAAGTACATCGACAAATACAGAGGATTTTAGGGGGGGGGATATGAAAAAATATAGACACGGAGATTTAGCATTAATCGGAATAGAGAAACTACCGGAAGTGATTAAAATTTCAAAGTCAAAAGTTCTTATGAATGGAAGTGGCGGTCATGACCATACATTTGACCACGGCGAATTTTATCCTCAACAGGACGGCCTTGTCATTGGCTATCTTGTCGCAAATAACAGGACGCGCCTTTACCATCCCGAACACGGGGAAAAAATTAAAGGAAAAGAACTGCGGGAAGCAAAGATAGCAGAAGGGATTTATGAACTACTCCGCCAGATAGAAGACACGCACGACGGCATGAAACCTGTGATCGATTGAGGTTAATACATGAAAAAAATAAATAATAAATTTATATATCGCGGCGACGTAAAAATTACACACGACAATGCCAAGGAGTGGGCAGACAAATTAAAAGACATTCAACTTATAACCGGCGACCTGTCTATTAACAGCAACACGTCTCTCCCTGCCCTTAAGAGCGTGGGCGGCTACCTGTCTATTTACAGCAACGCGTCTCTCAAAGCTGATTCCCTTAAGAGCGTGGGCGGCTACCTGTCTATTTACAGCAAAATAGACGAAAAACTTGAAAAACGTCTATGGAACAATAATTCGAAAAATAAATGGAATGTATGTGATCTATGTTCTGACTGGCTTCTTAATCAAGACAAAGATTTCACATATCATATCAACGACATCATTTTCGACAAAAATTTATTTACAGCCGTTCGCCTCGGGAACTTATCCGCCGCACAGGTTTTTGAAATAAAAAACATGGAGCAACGCCGCGTCGCTTACGGGAAAATGGAAAAGGCAAAAATGACAGAACTTCCTAACCTGAAAACGCTGGACGAATCAAAAGACAAGTACGGATTTGTTCAGCGGGTAATCAGTTTCACGGTGGAAGGATTTAAAGACGCTTTTCTTTTTTACAACTGTTTTTGTCCATCTACAGGAAGAGAATATTATCTGGAAACGAAACAAAAAACTTGCGAAGCGGCAAAAGCTAAAAGTTTTGGGTTTAACGAAATTGAATTTACAGAGGAATGGTAACACGATAACCCCTTGACCCCGGCGCAGAATAGACCCGTTAATGGCTCCACGCACAGACGGTGAAAAGCCAACCGGGGCGGGGAAAGGAGAAAAGAAATGAAAATAAAATATAGCGTGCGAGAAATGCTTACATTTTCAGGCGAAATTGAAATGACAAAAGAAGAATATGATGATTTGCGGAAACGTGATGACGATGCTCTCGGAAATATCATTCTTGATCGAATAGACAGGAATGATCCGTCCGATTGGGAAATTTACGCTGTTGATGATTTTGAATCAGTGGACGACTAATGCCCCTAGAACGCATAATATTAATCCCCTACGGAGGGGAGAATCACATCATCCATAATTGTGAGAAGTCCGATGCTAAAGCGGTCAAGCAAGCGATACGGGAACTGGCGAGGCTAGAGGGAAAGAATCACATCAAGGTAGATTTAAAGGACGTACTTATAAAATTAAAGTGAGGGAAAAATGAGCGAAGCATTAGTACCGGAAATAGTAGAAAGCAATTACGACAAGGCCATCAATCTGGCTATTGAAACAAAAGCCGATTTGCCAACGATTGGGAAGTTCATGGATTTACGGGAACGGTGGGAAAAGAACGAGGCGAGAAAAGCCTATAACGAGGCAATGACAAAGTTCAAGGCCAATCCACCGGACATTGACAAAAACCGTCATGTCAAGTTTACGACACAAAAAGGAGTTACCGAATACAACCATGCCGACCTGTTCAATGTTACCGATAAAATAAGTTCCGAATTGAGCAAGTACGGATTGTCGGCAAGTTGGACAACAGCACAGGCCGACAAGCAGATAAGCGTTACCTGTCGCATATCTCATGTCAAGGGACACTCGGAGTCAACAACACTTTCATCGAGTCCCGATGAATCGGGTGGAAAAAACTCTATTCAAGCAATCGGTTCGGCTGTGACTTACTTACAAAGATACACTCTTCTTGCGCTCACCGGCTTAGCAACCAGAGAGCAGGACAATGACGGAAATACGGGGGAAATCAAATACATTTCCGACAAGCAGAAGTCAACCATCGTGGATTTATTCAATTCTCTTGAACTAAACGAAGTTCAAAAGGCAAGTTTTTTCAAGACTGCGGGAATTGAGAAAGATGATTTCGATAAAATAAAAGAAACTGATTATAACGGCTTAATGGCGAAACTTAGGGCAACCCAACAGGCGAAGGTGAAAAAATAATGCCGGAGAAACAATGCTCTCAATGTAGAGAAATAAAAAGTGTAACCGAATTTTACACCAAACAATCGTCTAAAGACGGATATAAAAGTGAATGTAAAAAATGCAGTCAAGCTATGGGCAAAAGATAATTTAAGAAAGAGTGCAAAAGTAAATAAGCCACATCAACCAAGTTTAGCTATATCGATATAGGTTAATGTATGGTCATCATTGATTGCGATCAGCGAAGCCCTCTGTGGTTTCAAGAGAGACTAGGAAAGCCATCTGCTTCTCGATTCGGTGAAATACTTACTCCTACTGGTGAAGTGTCTAAACAGCGCAAGGGGTATATGTATGACCTAGCCGCGCAGATCATAAGTGGTCAGTCACCGGAAACATATACGTCTGCGGCGATGGAAGAAGGAATAAGGAGAGAAGCAGAGTCAAGGGAATTATACGAATTAATATACGGTGTAGAAATACAACAAGTCGGGATGATTTTCCCCGATGATAAAAAGAAATATTTATGCAGTCCTGACGGCTTGAGGTCGGACAACATTGGATTAGAACTAAAGAATGTCTTACCAAAAACACAAGTTGAATATTTGTTATCAAAAAAATTACCGTCTATTTACAAACCACAGGTGCAGGGTAGTATGTTGGTAACTGGATTTAAGCAATGGCACTTCATGTCATATTGCCCGTCACTTCCCCCGTTGATTTTAGAAATAGACCGTGATGAGAAGTGGATTGAGAAGTGCGAAATAGAATTAAAAGACTTTAATCTGGAATTAGCAGAAATGGTCAGGAGGTTGACATGATACCGATATTTACAGGGAATGTTATCGCGGGTGCATTGCGGAATTATGTAACTTTTAAATGCCAGAAATATTTAGATACGCTTGAAGGGCAAGCGGTTGAGATCATTATCCGCAAACCCAAGACCAAGCGAAGCGATTTGCAGAACAATTATTATTGGGGCGTGGTCATTGAACTTCTGTCAAAAGAACTCGGCTACGATCAGGACGAACTTCACGAAATCTTAAAGTATAAGTTCCTTAAAAAGTCCTCTGCTTTTGGAGGCATGGAATATGTCAAATCGACTTCCAAATTGAATACGGCTGAATTTGAGGAATACTTGGACAAAATAAAAAGGTGGTCTGCTGAATTTCTGAAAGTGGTTATTCCAGACCCGAAGATGGTTGAATAATGAATACTAAGACAAATAATCCATCAATAAATACAATTAAAAACCGTATATTCAGGGAAAATAACCCAGAATATGACGCAGAATGGCGTAGTAAAAATAGAGAAAAAATAAGATTGCAAAGTAGGGAATATTACAAACGACACATAGAGCAAGAAAGAGAAAGAGCAAATATAAAAAACGTAAAAAGAAGATTGGAAAATCCAACTAGAGAAAGAGAATATATGCGAAGGGCAGATGAGGCAAGGCTTAAAAAAATAGATATTAGACTTCATAGAATGGTTGGAAATTCAGTAAGAAGTTCCATTGCAAGTGGGACGAAGAACAATAGAAAATTAGAAATGATAATAGGGTATAGCATTTTAAGGTTAAAAGCGCACCTTGAAAAACAATTTAAGGCTGGTATGAGTTGGAACAATGACGGGAAATGGCACATTGACCATAAAATACCAATGTCGGCATTTAATTTTGAAACTCCAGAGGATATAGACTTTAAAAAGTGTTGGGCGTTGTCTAATCTTCAACCCCTTTGGGCTGTTGACAATCTCAAGAAACACAACAAGCTAACAAAACCGTTTCAGCCATCATTATTAATAAAGATTATCCCCAATGAATGTGAGGCCGCATGAAATGGTTTAAGCACCGTTGTAAATGCGGAGTAACTATTTACGCATTGACACAGGAGAATCTTGACAAGGCGATTAAAAATCACAAATGCAAGGTGAAGAAATAGTTGACAACTATCAAATAAGGAATAGGGGGAAGTTGTATGAAAGAAATTAGTTTAGAAAATTTATTAAGAGAACATCGTCACGGGACTTTTCCATACGATAAAGAAATTCTCTCCCGCTTCCACGCCCTGACCGATAAGGTTAAGGAGTTGGAAGCCGAGAACGCCGCGCTGAAAAAGGAAGTGGAAGAGTTGAAGTGCTGTGGAAATTGCAGACTCTCAATAGAAAAAGAACATCTTGTTTGTTTGAAGGATGGAATGGTTACTAGTTTTTATAACGTCTGTTCCGATTGGCAGTCCGACAACCTGACGATGGAGGAACGAAATGGATAAGTTGAGCGATGAAGTTTTGACAGAGAAAACTTGCACAAAGTGTCATCATAAAAAGCCTATTTCTTCTTTTGGTAAAGAAAAAAGAAGTATTCGCGGTCTACGCTCCGAATGTAAAGAATGTAAAAGTAAAGAAGATAAAAAATGGCGGAAAGAGAACAGAGAGATATATTTGCAATCACAAAAAGAATGGCGGGACAAAAATCCCCATAAAAAGATAGAAAACGTAAAACGAATAATAAATTGGATGAATATTAATCCAGAAAAGGTAAAAGCAAAACAATATAGATATCGTGGCCTCGGATATGAGCCATTAAACGAAAAATTTGAAGGAGCAGAAGGACACCATATTAATGAGTATCAAGTTATTTACATACCCAAAGCTCTTCACCGATCTTTATGGCATAGTGTATCAAAAAATATAAATATGGATATTATTAACGAAAAGGCATTTGAATTTTTATACGAGAAGGAGGCCGTATGACCGACAACCAGAAGAAACTTATCTTTGAGTATTGCGGGTGGTGTCAACACGAATGGGATAGAAACAATCCCTATAATGACGACATCTGTAAAATCTGTGGAAAATTATACTTTACGGTAAAAGACGACCACCTCCTTGACGGCAACGACATTCTAGAAGCCGTGAAGATAATGGAGAGCAAGGGGGATTGGGGAAAGTTTTATGCTTTCTATAATAAAATTGGGTCAAGACCAGTAGTATTAATAGATAGATTTATTCCTTACCTTCTCCAAAACTTCTTCCCTCTCATGGCAGAATGGCTGGAGGTGAGGAAATGACTTTTTGCATTACCGTTACTATATATGATTTGTTAGCTACACTAGCTGGGTTCGGATTTGTTTCTTCTTCAGTAGCGTTTTTAACTGCTGACAAATGGGGACAAAGAATAAGTCAAATGGTATTTTCCTATATTCAATTAGGCTATTTAATTTTATTTATTATAGAAAGGTGAAGCCATGACCGAACATAAAGAGCCAACCCATGCTGAATGGGCAGAGAGAAAGGATAAGAATGTATAAAGATCATGTAAAAGAAGCGGCGCAGGCGCACTCAAATTTATCAATATGGGCTGCTGTGCTGACCCTAATGGAAGGCAGTCTTCTGTCTGCGCATGGGCACAGGGCCGAAGCGCAGGTTGTTAAAATTGCAAAGCGCGAGATGCAACGTGAATTGAAGCATTACGACAAAGAAAGGGCACAATGTAAGTAGCCCAACAGCGCAATAAGCGGAAAACACGACAGGGAGGAAACTATGAAACCAAAAATAGTATGTCTTTGCGGATCAACTCGATTTTGTTGTGAAATGGCTTGTATTGCATGGGCATTAGAACGCGATGAAGGCTATATAACGCTTGGATTACATCTATTGCCGGATAATTATCCCGGAATACAACCCGACCATATGGCCGAGGCTGAAGGTAAAAAAGAACATTTTGATGAATTGCATAAACGCAAGATTGATATAGCAGATGAAATCTTGGTCATAAATATTGGGGGTTATATTGGAGAATCAACGCGCAGTGAAATTAATTACGCGCTCGCGCATGGTAAAACGGTAAAATATTTAGAGGCATAAGTACGGAATAATGTACTTATAGGAGGAAAATGAAAAGAGAAATAACCGTTAGCATAGGAGAATGGAGGAATAGATGAATGGCATTTTGTAGTTTATGCGGAGAAAAAATGGAAGAGAGAATCGTCTATACGCCTAAAACTCATAAACGCAAGGGCAGTGAATTTATTTGCCCTGTTCACGGTGTTAATAAGCACCCTGTGCTGCAAATAGTCGGGCGCACGAACCCCAATAATCATGCATGTCGTGACTGGGGAAAAATATTAAATAATAAATAACGGAGGAAATAAAAAATGATGAGAGCAAAATTGAAAGTTGCGAATGTGGTTAAGAATGATTCGTTTGAAGAAGTGAATTTCTCGGCGGTATCTGCAAATAAATATCCCGCGGATGGCAGTGACGAAAACAATACATACGCGAAATGGACACCATCCGCTGACTTGAAAATGGTAATAACTAACCCGGCATTGATCGGAAAATTCTACTCCGGTCAAGAGTTCTATGTTGATTTCACGCCGGTAAATTAAAATGCGCCGAGAAATAACCGTTAGCATTGAGGTACTGGACGATAGGCATTGCGGAGTTTTGTGTAACCACCACCTTGACCATTTTGACACACCGTACTGTCATATATTTGGTTTGGATAAACTAAAAGAAGATTCTATCGGCTACCTACGCACCGCAGAGTGCCTAAAATCGGAGGTCAAATGAAGAAACTGATTAAGTCTGACATAATATTTTTGGAGGAAATGAAAGCCAGAATCAAGGATGGATGGGATCGCAAAGACATAACGCAAATAGAATATGCTTTAAAAATGATTAATGATTGGATTGATGAATTGAATACTGCCCCGTCTGGAAACGGTGCAAGGAGAAACAGGATGAAAATAGACATTAGCAAAGGCCGATATTGGGATGAAGGTATTGAACTTGTAAGTGGCTGTACGCCGTGTTCTCCTGGGTGCGATCATTGTTGGAGCGCGGGAATAGCACATAGATTCGATAAAAAAAGACTCGCACCAATGACAAATTCGCATGGATCATTTGCCGGCATTGTTCATTGTCATCCCGACCGCCTCAAACGGTTCAACACCAAAAAGCCGAAAGTCTTTGCGATCTGGAATGATCTTTTCCATGAGGGTGTGCCGGATAGTTTCATAACTCAAGTTTATATTGAGGCGTCAATTCATCCTGATAATACATTTTTAATTTTAACAAAACGTCCCGGTAATATGGCTCGCGTTGTTTCAACTTTTCCGCGCTGCCCCGATAATATTTACAACGGCCTCACCGTCTGCAATCAGCAGGAAGCCGACGAGAAAATCCCTATATTCCTTCAAGTGCCGGGGAAGAAGTTTTTATCTATTGAGCCTTGCTTATCACATATTGACTTGACTAAATGGCTCATTCCTGATAAACTTGCAGAAAAATCAGGAGGCGAAAATTATGAAAGAGAACGAGAAGGAATTTTTAGCACAGGTGGCACTGGGTTGGTTCAACGTGAGCACGGAAAACGGGATGATAATGAGGATGGCCAGGATGTTCGGCAGCAGGATCGGAAACAAATCTCACGTGCGGATGTTGGAAAATCCAGTCAGGGCGGAAAGGTCGATCTCAAGAAATCACTTAAAAATATGGTTCACAACGGAAGAGAAGCGGATGGCTGTATATTCACACAGGATAATTTGGATGATAGCCAACAATGCGACAATACCAGACGGACTGGAAATCAATCACAAGGACGGGAACCCCAAAAACAATCGAGCGGAGAACTTAGAGGTAGTAACGAGACAAGAGAACACACTTCATGCCGGAAGAGTGTTGAAGGTGATGGGGAAGAAAAACCAGACAGGAGAACGCAATGCTTATGCGAGAGTGAACGAGGAACAAGTTTTAAAAATAAGAAAGCTGTGCAAAATGAAAACAATGCCTCAACATCAAATAGCAAAACTTTTCGGGATAGAACAGGTGACAGTAAGCAACATTCATCGAAGAAAAACATGGAAACATCTTCCAGAATAAGCCTTGTTATCCTCGGCGGCGAAACAGGCGCGGGAGCAAGGCCGCTTCATCCTGATTGGGTAAGGTCTGTAAGAGATCAATGCGCCGCTGCGGGGGTGCCGTTCTTCTTTAAGCAGTGGGGTGAATGGTGGGGAGATAGGAAATTGATAACGCGGACAAAGCAATCTGTAATTATGGGCGATACCGTTATGCACAGAGTCGGTAAAATAAACGCCGGTCGTATTCTTGATGGACGGACACACGATGATCTTCCGTGGGAGAAATAGCTTGAACTCTGTTGCCGAAAAATATACCATACCCCGAAATGGGGGAGGTCTGTGCATGAAAGGCAAAGTGAAATATAATGCCTCTCGTAAACTATGGTATGTTTCTTGGGGCAACTTTAAGATTTACCGATACAAGGGTGAAGTCTGCAAGGGTGAGTTTGCGGAGAGAATGGCAAATAAGCTTCTCTCTACCATGCAATCAGACTTTGAGATAAATCCAGAAGCGTTCAGAATTGAGAAATACACACAACAGCGATCAGACGTAATCCCTTATTTGAGAGAATGGATTAAGACGCAAAAGGATTCACTTTCTCCGGCTACCTATCACGATTATTTGAACTCAATCGAAAATCATCTTGTGCCGTGGTTTAAGACAAAAGATATTCAGTTACACGAATTAAGATATGACGATTTGTGCAAGTTGCTTTCAGAGATTAAGCGAGAGGGCAAGGGCAAACAGAACACAATGTTTTGCCTCCATGCTTGTCTTAAATACGCATGGAAGTCTGGGCGGATAGTTGCCATGCCTCCGTTTCCAGAAAGGCGCAGGTACGGCATTGTCGATAAAAAGATAGTATCTATACCAGAGGCTCGACAGATTGCAGTTATTAACGCTATTCCGGCAGAACATCAGCCTATCTTCTGGTGGTTGAAATATCATTACCGCAGACCATCAGAGGCGATTGTATTGAGAAAGGAAGATTATGACAAAGAAAGAGATTGTTTCATCATCAGAAGAGGATTGTCAAGAAAAGTGGAAACAGACAGAACAAAGACTGGTGCAATACATGATGTTCCTTGTGCAGAGGAATTTAGACCATATCTTCAATATTGTCTTAACCAATTCAGCTCATATATGTTTTCCCATTCCAGTTCCAGACTCAATGGAAAACGATATCAAAGCGACTTTCTCAATGACCTCTGGAACAAAGCCTGTAAAGAGTGCGGAGAGTCAATCAGAATGTACGCCGGATTGAAGCACAGTTCTTGCAACGCTTTTGTAAACGAGCAAGGTCATTCGATAGACGAGCTTCAAATGTTGACAGATCATAAACGCAGGGATTCAGTTTTAAAATATACAGATGTTAAGTTAGAGGCGAAACGTAGGTTAATGGGCAAGGTAATCAAACTTGATAAGGTGGGTGAGAAATGAAATCTCCGGTAACAGATCAATCTTTGGGTATTAACTTATATCATCACGAGAGATTTTCAGATTTACGAAAAAAAGCAAAAGATGAATATATTGAACGAGCAAAGAGAAGTAAAAAAGATAAGTCCATAAAAATTCCTAGATATAAAATTGGAGATTTTATAGTTGTTAATCATTCATATACGAATAAAAAATATTCCCTTTTAGAAATAATAGACACAGAATTTAATGGATATGATTATAATTATTATGGCATAATTATAAAAACAACCAGTCCCGATTTAACAACAAGAGTTGGTAGATTATTTAAAACTGGATATGGATTTCACGGGAACATAGAAAATATACCACCAGACAGTATAAAGTGGAAAACTGCCACAGAACTGCCACAGCAAAAAGAGGGGTGACTAAAGTATAGAATTATAAAGGGAAAATAATTGACGTATGGTTTCGATTCCCATGCACTTCCGCCAATTCTCTTTATAAATCAAGCATACAATACCGAGAACATACTGCTACAAAACTGCCACAAACTTGGGCGAGTGGATTTGAACCACCGGATATGTAGATCATGGGGCGCATAAGATATTAACATTACTTAACAAATATTAACAAAACATACGTTAGTGGACGTTTAGAGGATGGCAATAAACGCTCATTGCGTTTTTAACTGACGGATAAGGAGGGAAGATGATGAATTTTTATGTACCTAAAAATTTAGAAAAATATGTGAAATGGCACATCCCATTTACTCCTTATTATTTATACAGATATGACAAAGTATGGCGTGTCGTTGAAAAAGAGATTCGACAAAGCAGTTTTTTTGACGAAGATAGAAGAAGCTACCATTACAGATTTTTATAATACAGGAGGCCACATGAAAAAGCTGATCGTTGCTTTAATACTTCTACTCGCAGTTCCGGTACAGGCTGATTATAAATTTGCTGAAAATTGGACGTGGAAAGATACGGCTTATGAGGGAGTATTTCTAACCATAATCGGAGTTGATTACTTGCAGACACGAACACAGGCCAAGAATAACTGGTATATTGACGGTCATCAATACAGAGAATCTTGCCCCTTAATGCCGGAACACCCGAATACTAATGAAGTTGACACGCATTTTGCTATTTGCGCGATAGGCCATACCGTGATAGCATTAGCTTTGCCTCCAGAAGCGAAGATATTTGACCACAAGGTGAACCCCCGTAGAATCTGGCAGATGATCTGGATAGGCGTAGAGGCCGGATATGCCGTTAATAATTATTCAGTAGGCGTTAGGATTGAGCTTTGAAATTACCTAAGAGCAACAAGAAGCGAATCATTAAAAAGTGGTTCAAACGTACCGGATATTATAAAATTACCCAAAGAAACAAATTGGGACGGGACGAGAACGGGTTGTATTGGTATAAAGCGAAAGTGTGGATTTAGGTTTTATAAGGAGCTATATGTTTCAACAATTATTCACTGATGAAAAAACTCCACCAGAGAAACTTCCACAAGCGTGGGTAGAGCTTAATCCTAAAATGATAGGGGTTGGGACACAATACTGGAACGGGAGCAAATGGATTCCATGCAACAAAAAATCTTTATTTCAACGCCTTTTTGAAGCACTCCACCTGTGCTGATTTAGCCAGATACCCTTCTGTAATGAGGTTCAAAGCCTCTAGGATAGATTTATCATCCGTTATGACGATAGGCTTTAGAACGGGGTCTGGACACGAAACATCGGGCTTAATGTTTACCTTATGGCAAGCTAGAATTGAACCTGTCAACAATACTATTAGCAATATCGTAATATTCTTTTTCACGAGTCCTTCCTTCTTTCAGGGGTTTAATTTGTTCGCTTATCTTACTTGTCACAACGGCGTTCTTCTTTAAAGCAACGGTCATTTCGTCTATGGCTTTTTTGTTGTTTTCAGCCATTAAAAGTTGAGCGTCTTTTTGAGCAATAATGTATTGTTGGTATGTAATTTGAAGATTATATTTACAATATGCAAAGTAAACAGAGAGTACCAATAGGACAATTATTGCAAGGTTCTTAGGATTCTTAACTACGTCCCATATCATTTTTAAGGCAACCATGTTATTTCCTCAACGGATTTGTTTCTGCGAACTTCTGTAGAGCTTTCGGTATAAAAGCACCTATTAGAAACGCCGTGAAGATGTAAAGTCCTGTAAACGGGTCTGCGGGAGGCTTAAAGAATATCAGAAATGCCGTTCCCAGACAGGCTATAAAACTACACCAGGACATTACCCGCATTGTAGAGGGGTTGCCGTTATCATCCGTTAAAATAGTTGTTTCGTTCATTTACCTTACTCCATTCCATTCTAAGCTATAATGATTTAAGTCTTTAGCGATTCGTGGAGAACCGCCGATCTTATCCCAGAAGTCATGCAATTCAGCGTGTCCCGTCCCGTCTTGAAGCCATACGCCGTTCTTAAATATGTTTAAATCCTGTCCAAGCCTGACATAGTGGGTCGAACCTTTTGCATGCCCTGTCCCGTCATCGTCATATCCCTCGCCTAACGTAAGCTCGTATCCTATGTCGTAGGCATGGATAATCAGTTTGGCGACCATTAAAGTAAACTGTCTTTGCTTTTCACCTAGAGTCATTTACACACCTGTCCTGTTCTCGCTTCGTGCGCTCCCTCGATATGCGAAACTCTTTTTTCAAGGTCGTTATATTTGTTGAAAAGAACGTCCTGATTGCTCTCGAACTTTCTCAATGTCTGAATGACGAACCAACTCACAATTATAAATAGTCCGCTGATTAACACGGTCACAACATCAACATGTTCTGTCCATGACGGTTCTGACGTAGCGGCATAACAAGTCACAACGGCAAAAAAGATGATTAATATTCCTAACGTCCATTGATAGAGTTTCAACCTGTGTTTAAATGCCATTTGACTTTCCCCTTAGTTTTATTTATTCACTCTGTGACGGGTGAGGTTTTCCCTACCTCTTTGGCAGTGTCCAGACTGCCCCCGTCCTCTCTTTACTGCAAAACCGCTTTCATTTGATTTACTTTCTCTATTTCTCCCGCCGCGCTGTAATGCGTCCCGTCTATGGTCATGGTCGTTCCGTCGTCTGCGCCTCTAAGCCATGTGTACTCATTGTCACCGACAAAACAAACGCCACTGTTCGAGGCTATCAATTCGTCAATGTAACCGGCGAATGTTAATGCGTCATCGTCATGATCTCTTTTCCACGGCTTCGTTAAATATATTTTTGCCAGAGGCCATTTAGCGTGGACTGCGTCAATAATCGTTTGATAATTTGCTTTCCATGTTTCCTCGGTTGGCAGTGGATCGCTCCAATCATTAACTCCCAAATTTATTAAAACGACTGATTGAACGGTCTGTGGAGGCAACAAAACACCGCCTATTGATGAGGCCCAGTTTGCTACCGTTGTTCCGGCTACCCCCACATCAGCGGAGTAATAATTTAATGCGCTTGCCAAATTTCCCACCCACACATCCCCCGCTGTTTTTGAATCTCCGATGGCCATGAAACTAGTTAAAAAAAAACCTCCGACTGTTCCAGTATATGAAGTACTGTTGGCGTTCACTCCGGAATTTGAATACCAACTCTGAACAGTATCGGAATTGGTCACAATCGTAACCCCTCCGTTTGCGCTCGGAGTAAGAACTTTTTTAAGAGCAAGATTGTCAATCCAACATACTTCACCTGTGCTAAAATACGCCAACCTAAGCCTTATGGAATTAGTTGAATTGGCGGTAAAATAAAATGTCTGTGTAGCAAAAGAAGTATTGGTTAAAGTTATGGTTGAATTTAAATTACCGTAAGCAAGATTCAGCCACACGTTTCCAGTGACCTTTGCTTTCATCGTTAATTTGTATAATGCCCCAACGGTAAGGTCGGCAGATAAATCAGCGGCATCGGCCAACAGCACATAAGCACCGGAAGCATTGTCCACATAAGTAATCTTTAGTGCGTAATCACCTCCGCCCTGATCTTCTGCTTCGATGGTATTGTTACCGTAAACAATCCAACTACCTGTAGTCCCTGCGCCAGAGCCCTCAAAAGTGCCTTTGGTAGCGTCAAATAAATCCCCACCATAGGTTTCACCTGTCCCTGCGGCCATTATCTTTCCGACAATGGTTTTAGGTTGGCTGTCCGTTAATGTAATCTTGAAGCCCTGATATTTTCTTAAATCAACGGACGGGTTTGTAATAAAGGCAGTGCCGTTAACCGTTGATAAATTTCCGGTAAATCCGGCAAGCGTTACCGTTCCGTTGTTATACTTTATTGATTTATTTATTTCATTGAGCGTGAACTGGTTTTGACCGCCTACAATGGTGCAGTAGTTCACGGTTTCCGGCTCTATTCCTCTATGAAAATACTGATACGCCCACCCGTTAAGAGGGAAAAGCAATATCAGTAAAAAGATAAACTTCCTCATTTAGTTCCCTCCGTAAGCCGATGAAAGAGTCCTGTTAAATCTGATTCGCATACCCGTTAAAGCTACTGGCTGTGCGTATGTGTCAGAGGTCGGACGGCACACAGATATACGGCACTTCTTCCCCGCACCCGCGCCGGTCAATGTCACCGCGCCTGATTCATTGGTGATAACTTCGTCATATTGAGCGTAGGTAGCATCAGCCGTAAATATCGCATTGACAGAAGTTCCCATTGCCTGATTGAGCGAGTCAGAAGAACCGACACAGAACCCTGATATTGAGTAAATGACGGTTTCAAGGTTGGCCGGAGCTGTCGCATTGCTCACGATAGAAAACAGTTTTGCGTTGATCGTCCCTGCGTTCCAATCGTAAGGGAAATAGGTGTCAAAAAGTAAGCACTGTTGCGAGGTATGGGCGTATTCCCGACCTATCGCCGCACGAGAATATTCATTCCCCGTTGTGGTTGCGATTGAGAAGTTAGACGCACCTGATACGTTGACTTTAATTGTGACATTAGATGAGGTAGGCATGAAATACGAATCACACGCCGTAGCATTAGCCAACGTGCAAAGCGAATATGAACTTGCTCCAGAAGTGACCGTTATGTTAGGCACTGCGCCGGAATTTAAGGTAGGCGTGAATTTATAATGAATGAGCTTGCCAACGGTCAGGCCGGAAAACGTAATCGTAGCATTAGAAGCGTCACTGGAAGCCGCTGACGTGATATTACCCGAAGTCCCCGCTGTGAAGGTCGTCCATGCACCACCCGCATTAGCCGCAGTGATATTATCCACTGTGATAGCCGTTAAGTTTCCCTGTATCTTAGAAGCTGCACTAGGCTGATAAGGCGTATCAATACCAGCGTCAACGGACATATACAGAAAGTCGTTTACCGTGATGTTGCCACCCGTAATATTGGCTGAACCTGTATTGAGTTGAGTAATGTTAGCTGTCGTAGCCGTAAGAGTCGTGATGTTCGCCGTGGATAACACCGCCACGCCAGATGTGATATTAGCCGCACCCGTAACGGAAGTTGAAGCCGTTGAGCAAGTCCCGTCACTTTTTAAGTATCCCGAACACGAACCACTCCCGAACTGATTGACTATTGATTGCCACGTTGAGATAACGGGAACACTATTATTAAATTCACCAAAACCAGATGCAAAATTCATCGTTGTTATAACTATAAAAATAGCAACAACAGACGATATAATAATGTGTTGAATATATTTTTTCATCTATCCCCCCTTAGCTTTCACAAAAGTTCGCAACAACCGCCCCGCCTTGTCCTGCGGTAGCAAAAACAACATTGGCAATTAATTGTTTCTCGCTACCAATTAGCGGCATGGGTATTCGATAATTACCTGTCGATGAAATGGTCATTGTATAAGCAGAAAGAGTTGTCCCACTGATACTGACATGACGGTACTTATCCGTTGCGTGTAGAGATGGGTTTACGGTGTCAAAAGTGATTGAAATACTCGCTTCCGTCCCCTTTGTGTACTTGACATACAGAATCAATCCCTCTGGATTGTTCGTTTTATACGTCACCACGAAATTAGGGTCTGTTCCTGTTACTGTTCCGGTTGTTGAAGTACATGCGTTAGCGGCCATGATTTATTCCTCCATATTGCTTGATTGATTTTCATTGTTTAAATATTCATGTGCTTTAGAAATATGATTCAGTATATCCGCTATTTCTAAATTCCTTCCTTGACATATAATCGTTGCTTCTCCCCGATTCTTATTGTTGGAAATGGATTGAGATATGAGAGAATCATTTAACCACTTTACGATTGTTTTAAATTGCGTGTTTTCTCTTAATCCGATTATTGCTCTGACGATTTCCTTGTCTGGTTTGTTCATTGTGCTCCTCCTGGGGTTGAAGCAGAATCTCTAAGTTATGGCCTTTTGTTCACACCGTCACCGGGTCGAGAAACCTGCCCCACTGGTGCTTTGGGCGATTGCGATCTGTTATCGGTTCCCTTCACGGGGTTGCCCGATTCATCTAAGGTTGCCGGACTAGGCGGAGGGGGAGCAAGTTGAGGCTGAACGGGAACGGGTTTTAATTCCTCGTCAATTTCAAGCCCTAAGTCTTTGGCAATGCTGAACAACATTTTGCGTCTGTTTTCAGAACCGATTAACTGTATGTCAACTGGATTAGAAGTGGCCTGAACGTACTCATTCTTACGCATGGTAAGCTGTTCTTTGGCGGCCAAAGCACTGGTTCCCTCGGCTACCATTTTATAATCACCGACAAGGCCGTATATGTCTTGGTTGTCTAACAAATAATCATAATGCGATTCTGTGATAGGCACGATAATATCCAAGTCGATATTCCTGACAACACCCCTGATTCCTCTGTTAGCCATTTCCCGCATTTGATGTAAACCGGACGAATTAGAAGCCGCACCGACATTACCGCCATGTTCAAAGCTAGGAACACCGGAATGTTCATCGGCTATTCTTGAGAAAGTATTGTAAACAGTAATGAGCTTTTCCGTGACCATTTGAGGCTGATAGAAATTGACAGCCTTGGAACCAGAACCCATTTCCTCGTTGGTCGTAAGAAAAATTCTCCCCGGCCAAACCTTGCGTGAAGCTCCGACTTCCAAACGGTCAACATTAAGGTCAACCATCGGCAAAGAACCCAACCCGACATTCGCCACAATCGCCCGTCCGCAAGCATTACAAACCTGTTGGCAGTCCTCTATGACCTCCGGTATGCCCTTATTCCAGAACGAATCATTGACTTTATGGAATGATGTCACGTTAAAAGGCTTCTTACCCATCGTGTCGTAATTGAGCATTGCCTTGATAACGTGATTCCCTATTTTCCATACACAAACAGGATATTCGTTATCTTCATCATCTACCGTTAATCCCCACTCCCTCAAAGGCTTGCCTGATATTTCATCCCACAATTCCAGACAGTAAATGTTTTCATAAGGCGAAGTGTTAGAGGGGTCATCACCCATGCCCTCTTTTGTTTCTTGAGAAAGTTCCAACCAATCGTTTTTAAGAGTACCCTCTTGAAACTCTTTCAAGACCGCCCGTATTTCTGTTTCGTTAAATCCCTCTACTCCGATAAGATCATAAAGCTGTTTAGGTCTTAAAGTGATAACGTCAAACAAATACCCATCGTGGACTCCGGTACTTCTCGGAGAAGGGAAAATGGAAAACGGTGAACGCCGTTCCCATTGCGGAACGATTCTTGTTTCTATTTGTTTGGACAATCTGCCGGACGGGTCTTGAACAGTTTTCTTGACTCTTTCGTTTCTAAAAATAGCACCCTTGATGATACCGGCTTTCAGACTTACAATGTCGTCAATAACGTCATCCATTGCCTTGTAGAAACCGCCCTGAATAAAATCATCGTCAATCTTATCCTCTATTTCAGCGGCCATGTTCTTGGCCGTTTTAATCGTTTCCTGATGGACTTTTTCTTTGATTTCTTCCGATTTGGAAACAATCATTTCCCTCAACTGCGAAGAAGGTATTTGCTGGCCGGATTGCATGGCCTCATTCACGGCCATTTGAATATACATATTCAAAACGCCCTGCTGAATTTTCAGAACAACAGCTTGCGGGAGTTCTGGGATCGTTGTAGGTTTGACGGAGAATATTCTTTTGCCCGGTTGAGAAATAATATCCTTAATCTGATAAATAGCATTGGCACACTTTGTTTCTGTGATGTTTAAGAATATTTCCGGCTGTTCCACCGCTTTGATTTTGGCGAGTTTTTCAGGCGAATATTTCCCCTTTCTCTGATAAACACTATCGAGCATTTCCTTTTCAATGGGGCGCTTCGCTTCTTTAGCATCCGTCCATTTTTTGTTGATTAACTGATTAAGTCCGTCAACTAAGACTTCACTGGAAGAACTTTGCTCTGCTCTGCGGTCTAATTCCTGCTGATTTAATTCGTCTGCTGATAATGTTTCGAGCAATTCAAATCTCATGTCATTCCCCTAAAATAAAAAAGACCACTACCTGTTAAGGTGAGCAGCCTTTGTTCTCGTAAAATTTGAGAGGTAAGCTAAATGTTTAGTGGATTACTTCTTCTTTAATTTCCTTTTTTAAAGCCGTTATTTCATTTTGCTTTTCTTCGTCCGTCATTTCCTGATAGTCTTTTGTTTTGACTAGTTCATTAATTGCTTTGTTTACTTTATTGTTATATTCAATATTCAGTCTGTTAAATTCCTTTTCTCCCACTTCATCTTTGAGGTCTTTCATTTCCTGCGTATTCTTATTGTTCCACTGTGCGTTATTCTGATAAGTATTAGCGTTAATGCCGAACAGGTCAAGGAAACTACCAAGAACCGCAACCGCCTCGCCCTCTTTATAGTCACCAAAAAAGTTCTGATAAAAATTTGTAATTGGTATGGGAAGGGTTAAATCCGCAACCGTGCTTACAATGGTCGGCTTATTGCCCTCAAAATTCCTTCCTTTTGCAATATATGTAGCTTCTCTGACTAAAGGGGTTGTCTTGTTCATTAAAAAATCAAGACCTACATCAAAAATGGTTTTATCCGCTATTCCGCCCTTGTTTAATTCTTTGATAATTCCTGTCTGCGAGTTCTTCACTGCCGGAAGCCCTGCAAGTCCGCACATAATCCTTGATGATAAAGTAATGTAACTTCCCATTCCTCCGGTAATGTCAATTCTTGTATTTCCGTTTTTATACTTCATAAAGTCTGTACTTCGTGGGTCTGTTTCAACACTCCCAGGGTCAAGAGCGTTTATAACAGCGGCAACTCCCGCAATAGAAGTTGTGGCCTTAAAAAGATTCAATGCCGCCTGTTTTCTAGCGAATGAAGTTTTTAATCCCCCGCCTAGTCCATGAGCAGTTAAGAACTGTACGTTTGACCACATCATTCTCGGCGCCCACAAGACAAGACTTGTGATATTGGCTTTCCCGATATTCGCCCTTGCCGTAACGCCATTGACTAATTGTCCAATGTCTTTAATGAGTCCATCGTTTATTTCAACACCGTTCTTTTTTGCCGTGTCCAAAAGCAAATCGAAAGTTTCCATTCTCATTCTCAAAGCGGAATTATTAAACGCCACTTCAGAAGCCTTGAACGCCCGCCCTAAATACGGGACTCTAGCGGGGTGAGAAGTCGGGTACTGTTCTTCAAACTTCGCCAATATCCCCGCTTGCTGATAATAGTCGTTCATGTAATTATCTCTTGAAACCAAATCAGCATGAAGAATATCTTTAGCCTGTTCGTCACCGTGTTTTTCTTTAAGGGCTTTGTAAATATCCCCGAATGACTTATAAGCGGATTTCGCCCATGAAGTCGGGTGGGTCAGTAATACCTTTAATCCCTGACGACCGATGAAACTATTATCAATCGAGGCCACCATTGCCACGGAGTTCTTGTCAACTTCTACAACCGTGTCCAGTGCTACCTTGCCAACGGCTTTTGTTTTGTTTTCTGACCAGTCTTGCTTAAATTCACCCACTCTCCGTTCCGTTAGTTGCCTAATGGTCAAATCAGGGTCTTTCAGTTCTTCAACGTATTTGTCGGATAAGACTTTGGCCAAGCCGTATTCAATCTTATCTTTATAATTTGTCCATCCTGTGTCCGGTGAGTAATTCTTTTTAAGGTTGTCGGCCTTTTTAGACAGGTCAAATATTCTCTGCGCTTCTTCCCTTGTAACGTGCGTTCCTAACTTAGCGTCAACAAGATCATTTAAAAACGCCTCGTCCTCTTTCGGGTTGAACATTCGCTCCGTCTGCTGTTCTTTATAGTCTGCCATTTTCTTTTCAAATTGCGCTTTCTTTTCCGGTGAATATCTGCCTATCTCACCAACCTTAGAAGCCCAATTTATAATGCCTCTCATTTTGTTCGGCAAAACAAGTTTCTGCTCGAATAAAAGATTTACCTGTGGAGCATTGTCACCGGCATACTGTCTTAGAAATTCAGTTCTCTTGGCTGAATCCATTTTCATTAATTCAGGTATATCTATTCGATTGCTCATAAGAGCTTTTTTAAAGGCTTCAACATCTTTTGGCGGTAAGCAAAATGGTTTCATATTAGCACGCAATTTTTTTAAGAAAACGTCCCCACATAACTTCCTCTTTGTTAAGATTAAGTTTAGCGGTTTCTTCTTTAATTGATTTTTTCAAACTCTTTTCTTTGGCTGAAAAATCCTTTGTCTGTTTTTCTGCTTTTTCAACCCTGGATTTTTTCACTTCCTGTATTTTACTGACAACGCTATCCTTTGCCTTGCCCCACGCACTAGCCCCCAACGTCTGCGCCGCAACGCTTCTTTCTGTGGCAATGGGGGATTGTGCTAGGTCATAGATCGTATTAAAGTCACCGCTTTTCTCTGCGATAGCTTCTACCGTGTTAAACAGGACTTGTTTGTGAATGTCATTAGGAGTCGTAATCTTTCCCGTTGCCATATCCCTTGCCCTGTCTAAATCGTTCGTAACCAAAGTAGATACTTTATCAACAACCCCCGCTTTTGTATGAGAATCATATTGAGCAAGTTCTTCTTCTGGCAAAGCCTCAAAACCTTTTTCAGCTAAGATTTTATTAGCGTCCAGTGCCGCTTTGGACGGTTTTCTTGCACCCTCCGGCGTGTATTCCTGTTTGACATTCTCTATGACAGGTTTTGCTTTGGGAATAACCTTTTCTACTTTAGGTTCTGGCTTTACTTCTTCCGGTTTGTATTTATTTACAGCAACAAACTTCTTTGCCGTGTCAGGATCAAATCCACCTTTGACTAATTGTTCCCCAAAAGAAACACCGGCTTGTTTCGCTTTGTCACTTATCTTTAAGAAGTCATCATACAGCCTTGCCCTTGCGTCCAACATTTCCTGTGAGGCGGCATGACTTCCGACCTGACCTTTTTCTCCTAATGCGATATTAATGTCTTTGGAAATGTCTTTGATGGTGCGAGGCTCTTCTTTGAGCTTCTGTATTTCGGGTGTTTCAACTGCCGCTTTAACTGGTTTTCCCTCTAATGGTGTTTCAAGGGGTGTTTCTACTATCTGTTTTTTAACTTTGATAGCGTCTATGTTTAATGTGTCATCGAGATGAACTTTTAATGTTTGACCGTCTTTAAGTACTATATGACC
>JBAZFL010000002.1:0-24643 GCA_041653455.1 Clostridia bacterium | reverse complement strand
CGTTTTCATCAATGACCTTATAGTTTTCTCCGTCTTTAATTACTTCGTCACCCTTATTGAGATTATAAGCCTCAACGCTTTCACTAGGCTCATATCCCTTTTCAATGAGATCATTTTTTTTATTTTCTTTGTCTAACAGTTCTTCTACTCTTGAATTTACTTCACGACCTTTTTTATCGGCAACTTTTCTTACGGCATTAAAAATATCCCACTGCCTATCGGTCATGTTAGACTTGCTCCATTCACCTTTTTTTGTTATTTCCCTAACGCCACCTGTCGTTAGATACTTATCAATAACAGTGTCGATTTCCTTTGCTGTCGTATTAAACTTTTTACATATCTCGCCTACCCACGGTTCGTATGTCGTGTAGTGAACGCCACTTCCCGTAAGACCGCCGTAATCTGTAACCGAAACACCTTCTCCCGCACTGTTCTCTCTTAAATGTTCCTGTAATCCTACAAGGGTTTGTTTTCCCTCTAGCGTTTCGGTATATGGAATAGTGTTTTCACCGCTTACAGTTTCTACTTTGGGAGTAACTTTCGGCGCAACCGTTTCTGGTGCTTTGACCTGTTCAATAGGTTTCTCAACATACTGCTCTAAATTAGACTGTACGATTCCTTCTTCATTTCCTACAACGGCTTCGTCCCTTGTCTGGGCTTTGATAGCGGCACGGCGTATCTGATCTTCAAATTTTCCATCCCTTATCTTTCTATACCCGAAACCATCCTGAACTGGAATAACCTCAAATTCTCCCCCTTTAAGGCCGTTCTGTGTGGCTGAAAGGTCTGCCGATTTTTCAGTCTTAAATGGCTTTCCTGACTTAGATATAGTCGGGGTATATTCTACCTGTAAATCAGGATTAACCTGACCCTCCGTCCAGTTCTGACCTTTTCTTAAAATGGTTTGTGGCTT
This sequence comes from Clostridia bacterium, assembly GCA_041653455.1. Lineage (GTDB taxonomy): Bacteria > Bacillota > Clostridia > DUPQ01 > DUPQ01 > DUPQ01. The sequence goes on along the minus strand of JBAZFL010000002.1, from coordinate 23,730 downwards.
CGGTTCGGAAAACGTAAATCCTTCTCCGGCATTAGTAGGCAATTTCCCTTCCGGCAAGGATAATAAATCCTGTTTGTCGAAAGCATTTCTGACATAATCAGGGTGAACCCTCTGCGCTCTATCTATTTCGGGGAGTAAAGAAGTAGGGACTCCCTGTTTTTCGGGAATAATATCTCCCATTTCAGGGGGGGTAATTTTTCCTTTTATGCCCTTAATTCCTTTACCGACAATCGGTGCGGCTACAAACGGGATAGATTCACCTGCCGTTCTAACTGCCGTAGCCAATAAAGGTGAACCCGTTGTGTCATAAGTCCAGTCAGCGGCTTTCTGCGAACCCTCTGAAATTTTCTCAAATGGATAAGAAACATATCCGGCTAACTTCTTGCCCGTTTCGGTTTTTGGCTGATAAGAAAGTTTCTCTTGCACCGTATCGGCTAATTCGGTTGCTTCGGGAAGTTGACCGGAAACAGCACCACTAGCCTTTATAATACCACCAGGAATCCAATTTACAGCACCTAATCCCGTAGTTAAAACTGCTTCACCGACTCCCTTCGCCTTATCTATAAATCCCTCTTTCTTGGGGAACTTTTTAGACAGTGCCGCCTTCATAACATCGGGGCTGGTGTTATCAGGAAAAGATACTGTCGTATCGTAATCTTTAACGTAAATATCGGGCACTACTCTATCTCTCCGGTTTGGGGGTTAAATGTCAGCTTTTTTCCAATTCTCGGTGCTTTATTGGACACTGTTTTTAATCCGGCTAAATCTTCGGGATTTGCTTCTGCCCAACCGCCAACTGTCTGTTTCTCGTAAGTTCCGTCTGTCAAGGCTCTGATTATTTCACCTTTTGAATTTGAGAATGTTGCCTTTAATTTGGGTGCTTGTGAACCCTTGACTGTTTCTCTAGCAGAAGCAGTGGCACTTGCTTTCGCTCCGGCAACTTGAACTTGTCGCTTTTGCCATTTAGATGAAATATCTGATAAATCTTTATTTCCTCTTTTTATTTCTGATTGCAAAAACAACTGAAATTCGTTGTTTATTTGCGGGTCTTTTGCCTTTGCGATAATATCAATGATCTTCTCCATTCCCTGAACATCGCCGGTCTGACGGGTCAGGTCTGTCATCATCTTTAAGGCGGGTGAAGAATCAATGAGTCCTCGGTTGTTAATATAGAGTTGATTAATGGCAACCTGGCTTTCACCTTTCTTGAAATTATTGGTCGCTTTATCGTACTGATCGCTTACGTTTTCCATGTTCGCTTTCGCCGTGGTAAGGCCGTCAACCAAAGTCTTGTAGTTCGGGTCTGTCGTTGGCGTAGAAGCGATTTTTTCTAAAATAGTATTGTAGTTATTAACGGCTTCTGTTTTCTTACCGGCCATGATGTTTGTTGCGGCATCTGTGACGTGTTTAAAGATTTGCTGATTCGCCGGTATCTGCTGTGCGAAACTCATTTTATCTCTTACGGTGTATTGTTTACCTTCTGGGAAAGCACTCTGAATAAAAGCCTGTCCTTCGGGCGTAGAGGCTTTATAAAGAGGTTCATCGTAGGGATTCCACAGTTTGTTAAGTTCTGCGTCCCTTAACGCCGCCTCTTTTTCCTGTCTTTGTGCCTGACTCAAAGTAAGTCTGTTCAACTCTGCGTGAACAGGAGCTTCTTCTTCCTCTCTGCGTATTTTCTGGATATTCCCGTAATCCTGAATCCCCTGCGAAAATCCTCTCCCCGCACCTGCGGCGGCTGGCAACAATATATCTCCGACGAATCCCATAATTCACTCCTTAGAGTTCTCTTATAACATCAATGATTAAATTTCTTTGTACGTCTAATCTCATTCCGGTTATGTCAAATCCTGTTTTTAACGCCCAGATCAAGGCCTGTTTGTTTCTGGAATCTATAACGCCCATAACGTACTTGAATTTATCTTTGGCGTAATCGAAAAATCCCAACCAGCATTTTAATTTATTGATCGTCACTCCCTTATTAAACCACGCATAATGTAAAAACATCGTGTTCGGCGTATAGGGGTAATAACTGAAAAACGCCTTTATTTTTCCATCATCTTTGCACAAGACTACTTTATGCTGAATGTGCGGCCTGTATTCTCCTAAAGTTTCCTCAACGAGTTTCTTATATTCTTCGCCGGTTAATGTCGGTTCTTCAAAAATCATTTGTCGCCTGTGATGTAACCAATCGGGTCTAAAATATCCTTGAATGTCTTTGTCCAACCAGTTAATTCTTTACCGCCGTTAAACTCGGTAGCCCAATGACTTATTTCAAGTGGGTTTTCAAGGGTTCTAGCAAACTGACTTCCAACATTACTTTCGCCCTGACCCGTAATCGCCTCCAAGGCATGACCTCCAACCTTTGCTATAGCCGCATAAGGAAGAACCTTGCTTGCAACTGTTGAAGCGATTGTTGAGCCTAAACCGCTTGCCACACCGCTTCCTGTTTCTGCCGCCGTAGCTCCCATTGTTCCTGTTTCAGACAAAGGCAAAAGTCCACTTGCGCTTTCCGTAACTGCGGAAGGTGCAGATGACATTAAAGAAGCATCACCGACCGCACTCAAACCCGCACCAACGGTAGGTAATGTAGGTAATGCTGTTCCCATACTCGGCAAGGTGGAACTTGCGCCCTGTAACGCTTCTGTGGTCGGAGCAATCAAAGAAGTATCTTGTGCTATTTGAGGTACAGCACCTAATCCGTTCTCCGTTGCGCCCATAATCTGCGTAGCTGTAGGCGCGGGTGCAATAGTGGGGTTTACGAGTCCCGCTGTTTCTCCAACGGTCGGAGCTACAAATTGAGGCGTTGCGCCGGTAGGTACGTTATTCAGGGTCGGGGGTAGTCCCGTTGCGCTCATGCTTGATGTTGTGGGGTTAAAATATTCACTAACTTTTCCCGCCATGTCTCTTAGTGCGTGGGAATCGGACATTCCGTAAGCCGTTCCTAACTGCATGGCGGTCTGACCTAAACCACTCGCCGCTTGTCCCAAACGGTTTTTCTCCACTTGCTCTTTGTTTAGTTCAAACTCTCTATTCCGTTCTTCCTCGGCTTTCTTCTGTAATTCGTACTGCCGTTTTTGAGGAAGATTATTATACTCGTTTTCGAGTTCACTCTGGACGATCTGATTAATAATGGAATCAGTCGGGTAATCCCCTGACAAAGCAGAGCGTTGTTTTAAACTTGTATATAAGCTAGGATTCATAATAACCTCTTTACTTATTGTATTTCTTCTAATTCTTTTTTTCGTTTATTAATTATGTCGGCTGTTTTCTTGACCGTCCCACTACCTAACCAACGAGACAATTTTTGTACTATTCCATTAGAAAGAACTGTTCCGTCACTCTTTGGAACTACTATCTCTGCACCTTCTTCTCCAACGATATACGCTTTTCCTCGTTGTACGTTCCCGCCATCGGCTCTATATTCTAATCCTGTTGCTGATGTTTCGCCTCCGTCATATCCCAATATTTTTCTTTTTAAGTATCGAGGGTCATGTAAAAGATATGCCGTTCCCAACTGTGTGCCGGTCGTTAAAAGTCCTGTTGCAGAATTAGCCAATCTGTCAGACTCCATTTGGTCAATGCCTTCATTGAACCGTCTTGCTCTGTCCATTTGCTCTTGTTTTTGAAGTGCAAGTTGCTTCATGGCGTATCTTCTGTTCGTTTCCGCTTCGAGTTCTGATTGAACGATTTTATCCAATTCGTCAGTAGTGGGTACTCTCCCAGAATTAGACAAAGCCTGATTTAAGTATGTTCTGAATCTGTCACTTCCCTGATACATTATGCCACCATGTCACGATCGTATTTGTAATAAACCGCAAAAGATAAAGGCTGGAATCCTTTAGTTTCATCATCCGTTGTCGCAACCAACTTAAATGAATGGAACGTTGCCGGAGTCGAGAAAACATCTTTAATTAAATTTACAAACCTGTGTGAAGCGTCTGCAACAGAAAGTGTGAATCCGTTCCAGAAGTAGCACCGTCTTTGGTATGAGTTAAGGTAACGGTAGAATCGGTGTTCTTGGACAGAGCAATCAAGTTAGCCCTTGTAACCGAAGTCTTTGCGAATACGTCACCCTCAATTAATAATTGATCTCCTGTTTCTAAGGTGTGAACAATATCGTTCCCGTCAAAGTCAGTTCCATACTCCAATCTTTCCATGTAGCCCGTATCTATAAAACCATAAGTGTATCTGTTTCCCGATGTATCGGAAACCTCTACACCTAATTGAAGTCTCTTTCCCGTTCCTCTGTCAATTTCAAACCACTTCCATTCTTTAAGGTCTAAGATATATTCCTTGTCTAAGGAATTATAAGTATAAGTAGCTTTCGTGGCTACACTTGAACTTGTCGCAACCGTTGTCGAGCCTTCCTTGATAGTCTCGGCACTCTGCCACGTTCCACTTACAGACCGCATATAAATAGTCCCTGCGGCTGTTCCCGCCCACGTTCCACTTGCTAAATTAACATGGTCAACTATGCCGGTAGCAGACGATGTATTTCCGGTAATCGTGTCACCTGCCACAACTTCATGCGCTCCATTGGTAAACGTAATAGCGTACAAATCAGTCGCCCATTTCCAATGATATTCTAATTTATGGTGGTCAACAAAACTCGTTTCATAGGGAATCATATCAGTGCAGACATGAAGCGAATTGCTTTGGTCGAACAGGGGGTCTAAATCTTCCGAAACTTTCAGCGGAGCTTGACCATTGGAAATATAAATCCCGTCCTCTCCCCTCCAAATCGCAACAACTTTAGTTGCGTTGACGTTCTTTTCAAAAGCCGCAGAAACGGTCTTTAAAGTTTTAGGAGCAGGGCAACCGACATTAGGGGATATTTTAAACCTTACCCAATTCATAGCAGATGTCCCCTGTTGCCACACCAAAGACCACGTTTCATTCGCTTTGAAAATAAGAGCCATGTTGTAAATATTAGAAGCGTACTGTGCAAAAATAGAAGTCCCGCACGTCAGAGCTTTTTCATCACCAAACAAAACCCTGTAACTATCCACACCATTGAAAGCCTGCGCCTGATTCTGCGCCGAAATCAAAAGAGCGTTTTTATACTCTGTGGTATCGCAACCCAACATTAATCTTTCTGCGGCGTGGATCGAGAACGAATACCCGCTAAGAGTTTTTTCAGAAGTTATCCCGCCAACATAATTAAGTCTTGTCGTTGCGTCCATTGCTTTGTCGAATCTTACCCTGTACCAATACAAGGGCGTAGAAACGAATTGAGCATCTATGGTCAGGTTTCCCCAAATTGATTCTGTCGTGGACGGGTCAGAAAGGGGGCTATATATCGTAGCCGCACCCATTTTTTGAGTTTTGGTTTCGTCTGAAATATCTGCATTATTCCATGTTACGGTTCCAGACTTCGCAAACGAAACAGCACTATCCGAAGTTCCGTCAGACACAGCTCCGACAGTTACATATTCCGTCCCGTTCCAGTAATCTATGGACATGGTAGTTGCGGCGGTTGAATTGGTGTACGCCGGAGGAATCCTGAAATGTAAACCGCACTGTCTTTCTGTAAATCCAAATTCCAAATAGCTAGTGTTGTAAGCGGCCATTGAACTAATATCTGCATAGGTGTCCGCTGTGGAAGAATCGTAATCATCCTTTAATACTTTATTGGAAATATCCTCTCTTGCCGTGGCGTTCATCTTATAGGCGGCGGCAACGTCCCTATAAACACCGTCCCACAAGTCGATGATAGACTGAAAAGGAGCGTCCATTGTGACTTTATATAAACTTGCTTGTCCGGCATCTAGCGAGAACTGATACCAGTATAAAAAATAACCTTCTAGGTATCTTGGCTTTGCCGTTCCTACCGTAGATGTAAAAGTCACCGTTCCCGTTTGAGCTAACGAAGCTCCCGTATCGGTGTTATCTGTTAATGTAAGAGACGCCCAACTTGAACCGTTCCAATAAGAACCAGTTAAGGTAGAGGCAACTGAATTTCCCGATAAGACGTAAGGCTTGATTCCTTTTAGGGGTCTGGGCGAACCAATAAGGAAGTAATTTGCATTAGGCAAATAAGCGGAGGTAGGAGGAACAACATAGAGTTCGCTACTGTGTCTGCAAATACCCTTGCTTATTCTTAGTTCTTCTATGTGTCCGTTAAAGTACCCGCCTAATGCCGTATATCCAACATTGAGTGTTGTCGCCAAATCAGGAATAGAATTTGCGGCTATTGCGGTTGTTTCGGTTGCTTCTTGTTTAAGAGCGACAGTTACTCCGCTGTAACAAACCATCGTAGTTGCATTTCTGGAAACCTCTAAATAACTCCAACCGTTAACTGCATAACTAGCTGTCCATGAATAGTCAGCCTTGGTAGTGCCTCCTGCTTTGCATTTGAAGCGCACCGTCCCTGCATCTAAATATAATACCCAATAATTATTCGCATCTACCTGTTGACCACAAATCGTTCCAGATGGGTTAAGTGACGTTACTCTGTATCTCACGTCAATCGTAAAATTCCCTGTATCAAAAAACCAATTACCGTTATCGGGGACAGTCCCATAATCGGAGTTCCCATCTAACAAAAGAGAGGCCGTCCCAAATAACTTATAGGCAGTATCAAGTTGAGCCGTTCCCTCTAGTGCTATGGTCTGCAAGGTTGCGGCTGTCTGGTCTGCCGTGTCACCATCGGCACCGTTAAAGTGACACAAGAGTTTCGTATAGGTATCGTACCCGCCACCGATGTATGAAAGATTATCACCGTCTGTCTTTGTGTTCTGCATCCTCTCGGTGTCGTCTTTTGGATTTGTAGCCGAACCATCATCACCGACCGCCGCAGTAGATGTAATAAACGCACCTGCTTTCATTTCACTACCGCCCCAGATACAAGTATCAACTCCGTTGCAGTAACAGACCTGTCCATTGGGGGCGTCCGAAAAATTACCTATTAAAGCACCCGTTGAATCAGTCCATAACGACGTTGCTGAAAAATCACCGGCAGTAGGAATTGCAGTAGTGTTCTCTAAAACCTGTGAAGCAGAACCTAAGATAGCTCCCAAAGTTCCGGCACTGTACGCCTGAACGAGTAAATGACTTTCTGCGGGTTGAGATTTTACAAAATGAAAAGCCGACCTTGTTTTAAGATAGGTTGCGTTCATCACCGAAGAATTGATTTTGGTCATTCCCAAAACACCATCAGGATGACCTTTTCCGTATCTTAGGTTTTTATACGTCCTGAAATTCTTTCCTATCAAAACAGGGTCAGAAGAAATCAGTAACTTCCCGTCAAGCGGAATAACGTATTTCCGGTCGGGTTCGTTTTCGATTATTTGGGCTAACGGTATATCAACCTTATTTATTGTTTCTTCGTGGTCGCGATTCATTTAGTCCTTCTCGGTATGTCCTGCTGTTGTCTGACTTCTGGAAACTTTGAAATGTATTCCATTTTCTTAGATTGAACGCTCTCTATGTATCGGTTATAAAAACTCACAAAGTCCCCCCATCGTTTAAGTTTCAGACAGGAGAAAGCGACCGAATATAAATAAACGCACTCATGGAACTCTATCGGGAGAGAAACTAGAGTATCGGTGTCGCCACTCAAAACAGCGGCGGGATAGCATGAAGCGTACAAATTCAAATCGTAGGTAGAAACATCAGGAACGGGTTCAACGATTAAATAATCTCCCCATTTGAACCAGTATTGCGGAGTAGAACCGTCAACGGGCGTGTGTCCTATCGTGGGAACATTAGACTGAATCATGCCTAAACAACTCGTTCCCAAATCGTACTCCACATAGTTAATCTTCACGATATTGTCAGAGGCGAGAGAAATAATTTTTGAGGTAATGTTTGTTTTTGCTATTTTGCTTTCGTAACAAAGTCCTTTAACGGAAGTATCTTTATACGCATCGTTTATAATGGAGTTTAATTCAGCGTCCGTTAAAGAAGTCGTGGTTGCTTCGTTAATTTCGCTTCTGATTAATGTGCGAATACCGGAAAGGGATAGTGTACTCATCTAATCCCCTCCTTGCTGTCAGGAATAATGTCAATGACATTCGCCTTTAAATAATTCAGTTCGTTTCTATAGATTGATTCTAATATCTGTGCGGGAGCAATTCGTTTGTCTTTGATAAGTCCGTTATAAGTAGAATAAAGAGCCAAAAGCCCTTGCCAGATCGTAGGAAGTTCTGTCTGATCGCCAACTGCTCCGAAATCCGCTTCTTTTAATATGTAAAGGTCGTCAACCGTAACACCTCCGGTTGCTCCAGTCATGGTCGCTGTGAATTTCAAAGCTGGTGTCCCGGAAGAACTGGTCAGATTAACTGTATGTATTCCATTGGTCGTAATCGAAATGCTGTCTGTTGTTCCAGCACTTAAAACAACTCCGCAGTTTGAAATCCCAGAAAGAGTAAACGTAAAGGTATAATTTGTTGAGGCCGCAAGTGATGTCCCGTATGTATTAATCCCTATTTGTCCCGTAGTGCCAACGTAAGCGGCGGTTGTCCCATTCGTCCATGTTCCCGTTCCCGTTCCCGTCCAACCGGAACTAAAGGTAGCAATCGGATATGTCGAATGACACATCTTAGGAATATCAGAAACGTAAAGCCTTAAACTGTAAATGGCAGAAGGTATCGGTTCGATTCCGATTGTCGAACCAAATTCATACCAGTATTGAGGCGTAACACCGTCTAATGGTTTATGACCTACCTGCAATGGACTGATTTTAGGAAGTATAAGAGAGCGTCCAGTGGAGGGTACATATTCCACATGAAGCACTTTATAAACATTCGTGGTAACGGTTCTCGTACTTGCTGTCGTTTGAGCGTCAAGTATTCTTCGGACGCAATTAGTCCTCTGGGCGATGTCTTTAACGCCCAACGAAAGCCAACGCCAAATTTCCGCTTGCGAGTAGAAATCTGCTGTTGCTTCGTTTAAATAAGTGCGAACCCTTGCTTCAAGGTCTGACGCATCGAGGTTGGGGAAAACACCGGCCACATTAACTCCAAATCAAAACAAAACTTCCGATTATCAAAACGACACAGCAATAAACTTCCATTAAATAAAGCCTTCATGCGGAGCAGTGGTCGCACCGTTTCCTTGAAGTCTTAAATTCTCTTTCTTCATGTTCGAGATTGCGTTTCTGAAAAGTTTGTAATGTAAGTCTGATTTCTTCGGGTCAAAAGTTTCGTCACCCCGTTTTAAATACATCTGGTAAAGAATCCCGTCTATAATTGCCGAATGATATTTAGCGTTAATTTCTGGAGTCTGCGAACTCATGGAAGTCGCAGAAAGTTGAGAAGCAGGATAGCGGATAACCGACATATCAATGACATAAACATCGTCCGGTTTTGTGATTGTGATATATCCGGTCGTGTCGTCTAAAAAATATCCGTAGGGTTCGGAACTGTCGTAAGTCCTGAAAAGCGGCAACTGTTCTCGTGTGTATTTTATCAGGTCAGATGATTCGCTTTCCGTAAAGATAGGATAAGAAGCACCTTGGTCTGCCGTGTAAGTCCCGTTGGAAATTATCTCGCCTAAAGTAAATGCTCCGGTTCGGTTCTCAACCTTGTAAACATAAGTAGATACTTTCTCGACAACCTTGCAGGTCTTAGTGCTTAAAGCACCCGTTAAGGTATCTCCCGCGCTCCACGCCGTTGCAGGGGCAACGTCCAACGTGAGATATTCTTCTGTTCTTACTTTTGCTTCCTTGACGTAGATAATCGAAGCATTGAGGGCGTAATCCATTGCATCGGCGGTAGTCGAAAACTGGCAAATGGAGGCAGTAAGAGAATCTTCCAGAACACGACCGTCACGGCAGATTTCATTGACTGCGTTATTGGCATACCGCGCCATTTCCCTGTCAAGATGGTAATAGGGCAACTGATAATTCCCGAACTGATCTCGGCAAGCGTCAACTATTTCTTGAAGCGTCATTTATGCCACCTGTGCTAATTGTCTTTCGAGTATTGCCCTCTTGGAGTTTTTTCTGCGGCGCGGAATTCCCCTCACCCACTCCCCGCGTACCTTGCGCCAACCAGCACCCGGCTTCTGGTCTTTTGTCGTGTGCATTTTGTCCATATGGTGACGTATTGGTTTTTCTCTTCCGCAAGCCTTGTCGATTTGCTCTTTGGTCATCTGGCATTCGACCATTCCGTCTTTTTGAGCCAAAATCTCATTCCACGGAAAGGGTGAGCCAGTACCATCTTTGCGAAGCATTCTGAATGTCATAAAGCCTTTAAGAAAAGCGGGGATTGCTCCCCGCTATCGGTTGAAGGGTTATTAGGTAGTTCCGTCAGCGTCAAAAGCCAGAGGATACATAAAGGTAATACCTGCGGCGGTAATCTGATTATCGCAACAAAGGTGAGTGTTGGCGACAAAGGCACCAACTCCGGCGGTTCCAGAAGCGGCGGCAGAAATACAACGGTTACGAGTAACTAAACACAACTGCGAAACATCATTGATTGTAACTGCGGCAACATAAATTCTGTTGTTGTCGATAATGGCTTTCCCGTTTACACCGGAGAACGTTGCGTCTGTCTTGATGTAAACACCGTCAGAAGCACCGCCACGAATAAGATTGTTGGTAATCTTAATACCGGAAGCATTACCCGTTCCAATGTAAATAACTTCGTTAGTGAAAGCACCGTCAAAGTCGCAATCATCAATAACAAGCAATTCGCAAGCGGCTGTAACAATAGCGTTGGAAGTCGTGAAGGTAGATTCTGAACCGACAAACGAACAATGATGAAACTGCATTCCATTATCGTAAGCAGACAGGGTAAACAAGTCACCTGCGGCCTCTGGGCGGAATCTTACATTGAACCAACGGCAACCAAGGTGTTCTGCGGCTGTAACGTGTCTTCCTTTCAGCGTCGGTTTGTCGTAAGCATCACACGAACCAACTCCGATAATATCGCATTTGGCGGGAAATACTGTTAAAGAAGCCGTTTCAGCATCAGCACGATAGAATATTCTATTACGGGTAGCCCAACCACGACCATAGTTTCGTGCATCAGCTAATACGTTTGCGTTACTTAAAGTAATTGCCTGTGCGAGTGTTTTCTTAGGGGAGTCCCAAGACAACCCCGTTCCTGCGGACGAACCGTAGTTGTTGTCAACAAAGTAATCCACACCACCAGACGGGTTAATGGCGGGAAACTCATATCCATTAATTGTTTTTACAGTCAAATCAGTTACACTGAATTGTTCATATCTAGCCATGAAAAATCCTCCTCGGATTTAATTCAGGGGGAAGAATATTAGACTTCCCCCCTACTTGTTAATTAACGATTAGCAGTTGCCCTCATGTCCACGACAACGGCATACACATCAACAACAACATTGGTGAAAGCCGCAACGGAAACCAAAAGGTCAATCGTGTCTGCGGCGGCACTGGAACTCCAACCACCTGCGGCGGAGTAGGTAGAAGCATTGGTCGAAGCATGAGACACATCTTTAACAGCGCAAGTAGCCGCCGTTACAAAACCGTCCGTAGTTCCGCCAGTGATACCCAACGCAAAGCAAGCTGTGGTGTTCGTGGCTTCTGCTTCGATGACTTCAAACCACGCATCAATAACTTTGAAATACTTCGGTACGTTGATTGCCTGATAAACATCAGAAGAAGTTTTGGTAGAACTTGACGGAATCAAACCAACATCAACTCTGCTTTTCAGAATACCAATTCTGTCACTATCCGCTACGGGGACACTATCACCAACATCGGTAACGACTCCCGTAATGTCAACTTCGGTTCCGGCGATTCCCGCTTTTCCCGTAAAATTTACTGTTATAGCCATATTGAATCCTCCTTAAAGGTTAAAAGTTTATTACTGACGGGCGTACAGATAACCAAGACCCGGCGAATTAATGACCTTGTAGCCGTACACATTCAGACCGCGAACGATCTGCGCGAAGGTCATTTCTGATTTCAGTTTGTCAACATTGGTCATCTGGTTTGCGAAACTCACCGCGTCTTTGTTTCCGAACAGAACATAGTAAGATTTGAATCCTGAACTTTCGGAAGCCGCCGCAACGGTGGGAAGCAGATTGGATTTCAGAAGGTTGAAACGCCCGATTTTGCCTAAAAGGTTGGTTCTCAATACGGACTTGGAATCGCCAGACATGGAACAATCTTTGAGGTCGGATTTCTGAATAAGACCAGCCATCCATTCAGGGATGACCATCCAGCAATCTTCGTCAGCAACTTTGTTTTCACCAAGAACCGTTCCGCAATCAACAATGTAATCCAGCACGTTGGTTTTGGTAATCTGAACGGGAGAACCGCTTGCTCCAAGATTGAAACTACCGGAAATGGCACCGGCTGTCGCACCGATATTGCTTGCGTGAGCGTCAGAATAAATCCCGCCCAGAACATCGGTATCAACCGCAACGGCGTTGTCTCGCGCGGCGGCAGTGGTGAATTTGTCCAGCAACTTGATGTCGGACTGAACCTTGTCAACATCGTCAAGGTAGATGTTGAAATACTTGCCCTTGTCGATCAGCATCGTAACAGCGGGGGTTTCGGGATGCTGTTTGGCAAGCGTCATGCCCTTCTGGTAGTTGCCGATAGTAATATCGGGAACGCCACGGACAATAACCGTATCGCCCTGACTCTTGATTTCGCCTTCATGATCCGTATTACAGATATAAGTAAGAACCGTCTGATGGTAATATTTCTTCGCCATCTTGGACGACCAAACTTCGGAAATGAACTTACTAGAACCGGCACTCGAATAATCCGGCTGACCTGCTACTCTATCTAAACTCATGTTATATCCTCCGTATATCTAACGCCGGAGAAATCTACCGAAGCGCACCTTTAGTAATGGCATCGTTAAACATCTGCTCGACCTGAGCCTCTGTTTTCCCGCCCCATTCCTGTGGGTTGAATCTGTAATCCGACCCAGTGGTGTCCTTCATAAACTTTGTGTATTTCGCCAGCGTTAAGTCTGATTGCCCTCCTGTAAGCGGTGCTGATTGACCGCCTCTAGGTGGAGCAACAAATTGTTTTAATTTTTCCTGTCCGTCCTTTTGGGGGAACGCTTCTTTCGACTTTTTGTAATCGAGGAAAAACTGTGACACCGTTGCGGAGTCAAGTTTGATGGCGGCATCTTTGAGAAGTTGAAGTTTTGTCTTGTCGGTATAAGGTACTTTTTCCTGTAGCCACTCTTTAAATTCATCGCTGTTGTCGATGTCCTGCCAATCGGGAACGCCAAGTTTGTTCATTTCCAAATCGAAACGGACTAGTTTGACTTCGTTGACATCGGTTTTGACGGACTCAATATCGGCTTTCACCGATTCGTCAGGTTTGACTTTCGTTCCGTCTTTGAGAGCGTTAATCTGCTCAACAGTCGTGGCTTTGAACTTTTTAAGGGCATTGGCTAGGGTGGGGTAATCCAGTTCCAGCGCTTCAATTTCCGCGTCAATCTCCGCACCCTGCTGAACCATCTTTGCGCTTGAAATGCTGTTTTCCAGTTCAGCGATTTTCTTTTCAAGCTCTGCGGTCTGCTCTTTCAGCTTTTTGTTTTCAGCCTGTGTCCTTGGAACTTCGGCATCAAACATACCCTTTAATGTCTTGTACCTTTGCTCTGCTTTTAAAAGCTCGGCATTTACATCAACATCGGTCTTTTCTTTTTTATCGGGTATAACGTCTCCATTTTGAGTATCGTTTTTTTCCTCGATTTTTGGTTCGACCTTTTTCTCGACATCTGTTTTTTCAAGTGTCTCAACTTTTTCTTCCTGTGCTTTCTCGGCTGGATTTAAAAGTTTCTCCGCTTCTTGTTCCGCCTTTTCTAATTCCTCGTAATTCATAAATCTCCTTCTCGGTCTCGCTAAGAGTCTCCGATAATCTGTGCCGGTATGCCTTTCAGCTCCGGCGTTAAAATAAAAAAAGGCGACCCACTGTTAAGTGAATCGCCTGTAATCTCTTGTAAAAATTGAGTTTTAAGCTAATATTCAGTTGTCAAAGAACTAAAGAGCGTTATTTCTACTCTTATATATATTTTACCACCAAATGAAAAAACCGTCAATTATTATTATTCCACTTGGTTATAATCGGTATAACTTTTAGTTTACCACCAAGAACTTTTATCAAGTTCTTCCTCTGTCTTTTGGTTTCTCCGGTTAAAAGAATTAATCACTAAACACAAACTTTTGACTGCGTAAAATTCATCTTCCTTTTCCAATGACAGCCTTGAAAAGATTGCCAACTGTCCTCGTATGGTCGATTCTTTCTGAAAGCCAAGTCTCTTTTCCTGTACGAACTCTTTGATCTTTAAAATACCACTCTCAAAGGAAAGACAGGTTGTAGCTTTAAATCTAAGGTCGATATTCTCTTTGCGCTTCCATTTATTAATATCCCTAACGTAATTGGCATACTTCTTTTCGGGCTGAATATAAATGGTCGAGCATTTAAGGTCTTTAAACGTTTTTAACTCTTTGTAAAGTTCGGTTAAGGTTTTAGCCTCTCCCTCTTTGATGATTTCAATTTCCGGTTCTGCTTCCTCAAAGCCCTTGGACTCTGTTTTTTTCTCCGACACGATACAGTAAAAAAGCGGATAGCCGGATTGAGGGAACACCAGACCGGCAAAAACACGCTTACTCTGCGGCAGGGAGTTTTCTTTTTCTTGCTCCATAGGCAATGTCGTACTCATCTATTTGCCGCCATTCCTTCTTGAAGTTTTCTCTGTAATCATCAATCTTCTTTTTTTCTTCAATCGGCAGTTCGGTTTCTTTAATAATGGTTTCGAGAACAAGTTTATCTATCATTTCATCATAACAACTCGGAGAAATATAAATCCGGTGCAGACATAGCCTCGCAGGTGTAATTCCAAGCGTGTCTGTAGTGATCTGCTCCCAACCTAAAGTAAAGGTACTGTTGATTTCCAGTATCTGCATCTTCTTCTAGCTTCTTCGCTATATTATGGCAATGCTCCGCGAATTTCTTGACTACTTCTATTCCCTGTCTGGGAAGGATTATATTTCCCTTTGAGATTTCATTGTGGGATATGTCTAAGGTTTCCGTTCTGTTCCCCTGTACGGTGAGTTCCTTTTCATTCCACTTTAAAGAACCTTTTTGATACGGAGAATAGTAGTTCATGAAAACCCGTCCGGGAAACCTTTCGGCAAATTTACGGGCGTTCTTCTTATTGGGCATGGCATCCACTACACACCGTCCAACCTTAAATCTTTTCATCAGACTGTCGAGTTCATACCAGTCAGAATCATCATCGGATAAATTAGATTTGTTTCCTTTTAGGTGTCCGATATAAACCACTTCGCAAAATTTCTTCGGGTGTCTTTTTCCGATAACAACATGAAGATTATTGCCCTGGTCAACGCCCATGAAACAAGAATCTTCACTGGAACTTTGAAGTCCAGAATCACCGCAACAATCCAAAACCTCTTGCACTGAAAGTCTGTTTTGTGATTCGACATAAGCGATTCCGATAATCAGGTTATAGAAATGCGTTAAACTTTTGGTCGTGTTGAATTTGTGTAAAATGTTTTCCGGCGAGGTCATTTTTGTTTGAGAATACAGTTGAGAAAATTGCCTTCCTCGTCTTTCGGTGATATGCGGATATTTAGCAACCCATTCACCTTTTGACGGGTCTAGCTCCGCACCGCATTTATGGCACGCCCGGATAACCCTGCCGCCATGTAATGTTCTCAAACAATCAGGGAATGTTTCTATTAGGTTTGTGTAGTCGTTACATTTAGGGCATTTTAAAAGCCAATGTTGCTGGTCGGTGGTCTGCCACAAAGCGTCAATGCCATAATCCGGTAAGGTCGGATTGGAAAGATACAACTGGTCGCCAGCGTCCGAATGTCCCATACGTTCAATAATCATGGAAATAATATCCTGATTCGCTTCGTCCAGTTCATCAAAGGTCAAAGCGTCAATGGCAACGGACTTCGCAGAAACGGTTGACTTCATACCCCTAAGATACAGAGGTGTCTTGCAAATCATCTTTACATTCGCCGCATCAACGTCCTGCACCCACGAACCCAGAGTAGAAGGATTATCGTCAATTAATGGGTTTATTCTTGTCTTGGTCAAATCGCTAACATCAGACCTTGAAGGAAAGTAATAGCCCAAACCCCTTCTATATTTTTCTGATTGATACCTTGCCCTATAAAACTGTTCCAGAATAGCAAGTGTAGTAAGTCCGAGTTGGGCGGCTTTTATCCAAACGCGGAAGGGATGATCGTCTTTGTAAGGTTCAATGAGATACTCATGTTTGTTAAATGTGAAAGGTTTTCCATCAAGGATGATAGGGACAGAAGCCGCCCATTCCCCGAAAGGGACTGTGATTTCGTTATCAATAATTTCATTCTCCACTCTCGTGAGTAGATCACTGAACATATTGGTTTTAAATTCCTCTACGGAGTTCATCATTGCCATAAACAAAACCCCTTACTGACAAGATGTTTCCGTCCGTCAAAAACACGACACGCCAATGGTCTGCTCTCGTAAATCCTGCAACCTTTTTCTGTGAGGTTCGGGCAAACATGAGGAAATGAAACAACAAGATTATTATTCGCAAGGTCGAACTGTACGGTCAGCCCTCGCGCTTTATAAAACTCAACAGAGGGAGCGTCAGCCGGAGAGGTAAAGGACAACACTCTGCAACATTGCATACATTTTAGGCATAGTTCGGATTTGGTCATAATTTAGTCAACCCACGCAAAGCTCGCTTTTCTCTCAATTTATCCACAATCTTTTTAGCGGTTATCGGGTCAACTTCTCTGATTCCCGCAATCACTTCGTTCTGAAACTCTGCGGTCATCTGAATATTGTAAAGTGTCTCTGCGATTTTTAATTGAAGCTCTATCTGCTTTCGGACTTCACCCGAAATATTGACAAGGTTATCTTGAATTTTTAAAATGCTTTTCGTGTTGTCGGTAAGGGAGTCTAATGTTTCATTTAAAGATTTCCGTCTTTCCTCGTTGGTTTCTTTTTCCAGTTCTTCCGTCAGGCGGTCGAACTCTGCCATTTTTTTATCTTCCCGAAGAATAAACTTTTCGCATGACTTCAACTGGCCTATGATCGTGTCGTTGATATACTTCAACTGCGACATGGCATCTATATTGTCTTTGGATAATTCACTGGTCTTGGGAACGGGAGCGCGAAACGCTTTCTTTATGCGCTGTTTTGCCGAAGCCACGGAATTTCTCGTAACTCCAAACTTGTCCATTATCTCCCTGTCTGGACAACCGGAGTTTACCATGCGAATCATTTCTGCTTTGTCTATTTTTGCCATATAAATAAAAAAGGGATAACTCGATTTCTCGAATCATCCCCTGTGTTCTCGTTTACTCTTGAGAGGTAAGGTTATTTAAAAATATTTATTCCAATGTTTCCCAATCGCCCGACAGGTCGTGCAATAATGGTTGATAGAACCTGTCTTTTGTATCACGATAGTCTTCAGATACTATTATTTCTCCGCAAATACTGGAATATAAAACTTCATATTTAGGCCATGTAGTTTTCCGCACTTTTTTACCAGTACCCAATGCCTCAAACGCCTCATGCCAATTCATTTCTTCTGCTCCTGTATAGCTTTTAAAACAACAAGAAGGTTGCGTTTCTGTCCCTCTAAAGTCTTTAAAATCTCTATCAACTTTTTCTCGATTTCGTCAAGGCTCATTAATTCACCATGACTATCTTACTGTCCGGCACGACTATCTGCGAAATAGCCTTTAAATACAGTTCGCTCACATTCTTTTTAGCAGGATAGCTCAAATCAGCCCTGCTTACGTCAACTTCTTCTGGATCATCCGGCAAAAGAGCAAAGGGAGACGTAGGGTTTCCCGTCAGAATCAAAGGCTTCACAAGCATATCCGTTTCGTGAGTACGCTTATGCTCTCCTACCAAAAATATACCGCCAATCAAACAAATTTTAATCATCACTTTCCTTTCTTTAGTTTAAAGACGTATCTTTTTCAGGCGGAACTCCGTCAATTAAGTTCTCAATCTCATGATAAACACGCCTGATTTCTTCCAGTCTCGCACCTGACGACATCCCCATCCACTCTGGACTGTCACCGACTACCGAATAGGCAATCTGCAATATCAAAATGCTATCGTCCATAATAACTTAGCTTCCTTGTGTTTTAAATTTTTCCTGAATGATTGAATCCCATAGATTGTCTTTTACTATCTCCAAAATATCAAGACACTCTCTATAAGTCAGACCGTCAAAAATTTTGTAAATCTCCAATACTTTTTCTTCAATCATGTTTTATACCCCGTTCTAAAGCAGGTTCCCGATCATCTCAACTATGGATTCTTGTGTCCGGTAGCCCCTGTTAAATAAGTATGTCGTAACGTGCGGAGGAACGATTAAAATAGAAGTCACGTCAAGGCTCACTTTAATGCTCTTTTTTCTGCGTTTCTGCTTCAACGATCAACCCCTTGTCTATGACAAGTCTTATCTCTGCGCTCTCACCCCTAGTGACAAGTATGGTCAACTTACGGATTATCTTGTCTAACTCACGACCTTGTTCTTTAGTCATGAAACCTCTATGTTAATGTGTACGGAACATCCGTTTCATAAGTTGTGTCACAAGTGGTATTGGACACAACACCACCCCATGTAGCCGTTCCTGTCTGATACGTTACCCACGGATAAGTTACCGGATTGTACGGGTATGGTTCGTATCGTTGAGGATACACCGGATAAGGCACATAAGGGAGAGAAAAACCTTTCTCTAGCTCAAGCAGTTTGGTCTTAAGTTCAACCAACTCTCTCAATAACTCGACTTCTCGCTCTAATGATTTAATGTCCATGTTACCTCAAAATAGGTAGGCAGTACCTAGTTAAATTGTTTCTATTGTTTTTCCGTTATCATTCATCAAATAAATTGGCGAATAAGCGTGTATAACGGTTGCCTCTGTCATGTTCTTTGTAAAGAACGAAAGTTCAAAACACTCATTTGCCGGTTTTTTATTATTAGGTGGATTGTAACAAATAATACCTCCGCCATATCCAACATTATTACCCGTTACCACCGGCTCGTATTCAACGTGATCGACTTCACTAAAAATAACCCACTTTTCATTTTCCTGAAATTTAATAATCATCTGCCTTTCTCCTTTTCTGTCTTTAAGTCTGCCTACCTATCTTAAAAAGCTCTAGAGCTTCGTGTTATTCGCAATTATTAACAACACGGATCACCGTCTTATTCCTCAACCTATCCTCAACTACCCGATATTTACTAAAGTCAACCCTCCGGCCTCCCCTGAATATCCTCTCGTGGTTCTTTCTTGACTCCCTCGTAGCTACCTTGCTCCTTATCTCGCTCACAGCCAATCCTCGCACGTTTTATGCTATCTTTTAAACAATATTCTAAGCCAATTCTTTAGCACAATTATATGCAACTTATTTAGCACTGCAAATCTTCAACTTATTACGACAACCAACTCTACGAACTGTCTCAATCTTGCCCTTTTATGTTTACTCAAAAGTTACGGGAATTTTCGGAGTGACCTCATCGACCGTCACGTCACCAACTCGACACGCTTTACCGACTGGCCTGGGTAGGTGGCCTCCGGTCTCGCCTGATCTGGCCTCCCTCCACTTGCACCCCTGAAAACCCGATCTTACTCCACTTTCTAGCCTACCAGAACACTAACAACCGACACTGTATCAACACCGTTATACGTCAACAACCTTTCATTTTCAAGCACTTGGCGGTTCACCATCGAACGGAGATTACATAATATTTACTATAAGACCCTAATTATTATCTTTATTTATCAATAACTTACAGTGACGGTTTTGTCTCTTTTGGGTGGATGTGTAGCTATCCACAGGCTTTCCCTTTTTCGCTCCACTTTCCACTTCTGGCACGTTTCATGCTTATCACACTGTTTTGCTATTTATTTTGCTTTTATTGTTGCTTTTTTGTTTTGCCTTTATTTACGCTATCTTGTGGTGCTTTCTTAGTTGCTCTTTCCATTTGCCTATTCTTTTTGCTATTATTTCTGCTTTAATATTTTATGATTTTTGTTGTTTGTGCGTGTCTCTCGTTTTCCTTCTCGGTACCGATCTGGGTGTTTTTGCTGTTTTGTTGTGTGCTATCTGTTCAGGCATTGTCGATCCTGTAATTGATTAGCCGGTCGTTCCGGCTTGGGCGCAAGTTAGACTTGAATACGCCGCTGTTGTGGTTTAACTCTGCTTGTTAGCTTGCTATCAGCATACGCTGTACGCTTCGCAGGACACGCCTTGCGGCGGGCAAGGTACTTATCTATTAATACTATAGGCGGATTGTGACATTGTGTCCTTCTGGATTGATGTATTATCATTATTTATTAATATCTTAGTGATCTGTTGTTTGTGACATGCCTGGATTTGATATTTTCTTGTTGATTGATTTTTGCCTGCACTTTAATATTGCTTAATATCACTTAATATAGATTAATAATTCGACAATCCTTTCCAAATCGCTCGACAATTTTGTCAAGTGCTTAATATCTAATAGTAATAGTAATAATAATAGTAATTATTATCTGTTTTACTCGACATTGGTGTCGAATTTGCTCTTATTTTCTCTATTGATAATTTCAGCCAAATAATTTTTATTCTATTACAATTCAATTACTTACAATCTATTTATGATTATTATTATTATTGGCATACGGATTGCTTTATTAAAGGCAAATACTTTAAAGGAGATTAAAGAATGAAAAAATATTATGTCACCGCGGGAAATAATGGCACGGAGTTGGGGGTGTTGACAGAAAGCAACAGCAAAGCCGTATGCCGTTCTGCCGGTCGTCGCGCGGTTAATGAGGCACTGCCGAACGGAGAGGGATCATATGTCGTCCATGATAGTGATACCGGAGAGCCGATAGAGGTGGCGGAAAAATCTATCAGAACGGGCTTTTGTTGGATGATACGATAAACCCCTTGTTACTGGCAGGGAATCGCCACCATGCGTCAACATGGTCAAGGGGTAAAGAAACATAACATAATTTAACACTAAATACAAACGAAAAGGGAGAATGAAAATGAAAACGAATGACAGAGTAATGATAAGCATTAGAGAGTCAAAGAAAAATGATTTTTGTGATTGGCTTTATAAAGGAGTTCAGGGTACGGAGGGAACTATCGAAAAGGCATATCCAGCAGATATGAAAAATACGGGACTTGATGAATATGAATGGCTTGTAAGGTTCGACAATCCGCCAATAGACGGCGGTAATCGTGGTGAATTTAAAAGATGCTGGTTTAATCATCAAGACTTAAAGTTAATTTAAGGCGGTGCGTCATGAATAACCTAATCACTTGCCAAAACTGCTGGACTCGTAAGGATTGCCGGAACTGTGAATTTAGGCCGGTGAAAAATGTTGACCTCGAAAACGTAAACGCTGATCGTGCAATGAATGACTGCTTTAAGCTGTTCATCGGCCTGACGGCGGCGATAATTATAATAGTCAATTTGATTTAGGGAGGGGAAAAAATGGAAAAAAGATTTGTCATTAAATACAATGGAAAAACGTTAAGTTATTTACACCCAAACGGAAACGGAACAGTTAAAGACATTATAGGATTTAGCAATAAATCATACCATGTTTTTGAAGATGAGGGCGGAGCATGGGATTATCTTCAAACAATGCACGATAAAATCATTGAACGCAAAGATGAATTAACTGCCGGATTATTTGATAAACTTGAGAAGGTAATTAATTCCTGCAAGGTTGCTGATCGTACACCGTATAGCGTAACCTTTGAGGATACAACTGACGGAGGCGCACACTTATGAAATTCACAAAACAACAAAAAGCGGAAATATTTAATTGTCACGTCGGAGCTGGTACACTGATTTACAAAAAAAGTGATGATGAAATTATAAGCGTAGATATATTAATTAAAGAAGGTAGGATTTTAAATGCAAATACGGGCAAGGATTTAACTTTTAATATTATCGAAGAGGATTAATATAATGAAAACTATTCAACGTATAATTAAATTTTTCTATCAACACTTTTTCTGCTGGCACAAGTGGGAAAAATTGCCGTGGTTGGGTTGCCCCGGAGAGCCGGATTTTATAAAGTGTAAAAAATGTAAATATATAACTTATTTATTTTAAAAGGAGAACAATAACATGAAATCACTTCAACACTTAAAATTATTATGGCGACTATTAGGTGATATTCCAATAACGGACGATGACGAAATTGACGAGCCATTTTTACACTTTCCAAAAGGAACAGATAAAATTGAGGTCTGGCACTGGTTTGAAGAACAAAACAAAAATTTTATAGTAGGAGAAATGACCAAATGAAAGCATACTGCCCGTTAGCATTGAATAATTTATGCCAGTATGGAAGTAGTAAGAAATTTGAAATAATTACAGCTAAATTATTACGATGTTATTGCATGAAAGAAAATAAATTTATTCATGATTTAAAAATATGCCCACTTAAAAAGGATGAAAAATGTCAAGACCAGAACATTTAAGATGTGTTAATACAAGATCGGGAATTATGCGAATTAACGCGGAACAGGAATTATATGATAAAGACCCCGCTGATTATGAACGGCGGATGCGTGAAGAAAGAGAGGTACAGCAACAAGAAGAACAAGAAGAAAGGGAATATTATGCCAACTCTTAAAGAAGATATTACTATTTCAACAAACATAGATTTTCAAGTTTATTGTGGAATCTGTGGAAGTGGATGTTGCAATGATACTATTGTTGATGATCGAAGAAATCACGTTACAATTACCTGCTCTAATTGCCAAAAATCTTTTGATAGTCTTAATAAGCAGGTTGACGAATTGGAAGAACGAATCAATAGAGCAATCGGAACAATTTAAAATAACCCAAAGGAGAAATTAACATGAAAAAAACTTGCCCTAAATGCGGCTATGAATGGGAAACTAAAACGGATAAAGAGCCAAAGGCTTGCCCACTTTGTAAACAATACTTGAAACGTGAAGAAATCATGAAAAATAAGGAGGGGAGAAAATGAAAAAGACTCGGTATCGTGTATATTTTGAAAGCAATCGCCTCTGTATAATTTGGGCATTTTGCGAAAAAGAAGCTATGATTTTAGCACAAGCAGAAGAAATAAAAAAAGGAAATAATTACAACGTAAAATCAATTACAGAATGTTAAGGGTAAATAATCAGCCCCTTAAATGGGGCTTTTTATTTTATCCTGATAACCTGACGGATTGATAATCTGAAATGACTGGCTATTTCTTCATTGCTATATCCGGCTAATTTGGCGAAGCGAATCAGCTTGTTCTTGTCATTCTCAACGGTTAAAATCTCAATCATTTTCTCGTGTCTCCGTTCGTCCTTAATTTGCTGATCTTCGGCCAGCTCTGAAATTACCTCATTAGCATTTACATACTCTATCTTTTCTGGGTCAATCAAATTTGAAACAAGGATTTCTTTTGACTTTGAATTGCCGTTGACAAAAATCATCGGAGCGCAAAGACCCTTGCATGGGTGGTTTACGCATTTTAATAGTCTACACACATCGTCTCTATATTTCAATCTCAACGCTCCCTTGCTTCTCGATCTTGCGTTTTAGATAATTCAAATCATCAGTTGAGTCGGTGCAATAATCCCAGTAATTGTCCGGCTCATTCTGTTCAGCCTGATTAATGACCTCGTCTATCTGCAAATTATAGTCAGATTTCTTGCGAGAATTAGCCGTGTTGAGTTTTCTTCTATTCTGTGTCATAAGTTAAAGGTTATGCCTTTTTCGGTAGCTCTAGGCAAAAAAATCATTCGTCAACCTCGTAAGTGA
>JBAZFL010000001.1:0-48190 GCA_041653455.1 Clostridia bacterium | reverse complement strand
GTTGTGCGTTACTGTAATTTGCGTCCGGTGTAATGGTTGCTATTGTTCCGTCAATGTCCACATAGATAACCATTGTTATACCTTTCGTAACTTCTTTATAATTGGCAATTCACTGTCGTATATTTTTTTAATCCCATCACCCAAAGACTCTGATGCGCCCTTAAGATATTTGTTTAATTTGAAACATCCCTCTGGTTCTATAGACGAAGCCTGATCGCTTCCTTCCATTGAACGGTCAAGTGTTATGTGGTACTCAATCATTTCCGCACCTAGAGCCGCAGCGATAGGCATATATATGATTCCGGGGTTATGATTAGAGAATCCAACCTTAGCCCACGGATATTTTTGTTTTAAGGTTTTGATACAGTTTAGATTTAATTCTGAAGGTTTTGATGGGTAGGTAGAAGTGCAGTGCATAATACAATAAATTTTATCTTTACCTAGTATCTTGATGGCGTTGTCAATCATGTCCATTGTGGACATTCCGGTAGATAGAATTACTTTCCTGTCGAAGTTACGGCAACATGAAAGTATTTTTTCGTCCGTAATCAGGGCAGAAGGAATCTTGACAAATTTACAACTAGGAAAACTTGTTAAAAATTTAAGACTGTCAAAATCCCACGGTGAAGCAAACCATCCTATTTTACCCTTGCAGTAAAACGCAATTTCCTCGTAATTGGTTCTTGTAAATTCTAATCCTTGTTTCTGATCTCGGAACGTATTTCCCCATTGTGATTTTCTAGGAGAGTCAAGTTCTTCTTGGGTGTAAACTAAATCAATATTTCTTTTCTGAAATTTGACATAATCGCATCCTGCGGACGCAGCTACATCAATCATCTTTTTGGCGATGTCTATACTACCGTTGGCGTTAATTCCTATTTCAGCTACTGTTTCAATCTTGGACATGGCGGCTCCTTGTGTGTGTCCGAACCGCCAAAGGGGGTGGGAGAAAAGTTATGCGTGGCTAAAAGCGAAGCTATTAAATTAATTACAATCTACGTAAACTATAACAAATTCCACTTCACCGGCTGTCGCCGTAAACGTAGTTGAATCACTTGTGAATGTTGCAATAATTGGTTTTGCAGATGAAGAAATCTGTTCTTTGGGCATTGCCTCGCAAAATCCCATAGAATGAGGCAAGTCTTTCTTGTATTTATCGGGAAGAAATGTAGATGTTTTTCTTATTCCACTGGAAGACTTAAGTAGTTTACCCATGATGAACTCTCCCACATTATCTATTGGTTGAGCCACCATATAACGGGTAGTGTCCCCAGTAACTCCCAGACTTACTTTAGGTTTTGTTACTCCTGTGAACGCAGTCTTTACTCTGCCGAATCTTTGTAGCACATAGGCGTTCTTAGGAATCAAGCCTATAATCTCCGTATAAGAAGATTCACCCGTGGAACCCGGAATGATAGTCTTTGCCAAAACCCTAATTTTTGCATTTATAAATCCCATTTCTAACCCTCCCAATAATTACAGTGAGTACAAGGTGCAATAAATACACCTTCTTCCTGCCATTTATAAATCATGCTTGAAAACTCAAAACACTTTTCTAAAGGAACTTGTTTCACGTTAAACGGAACTAATTCTCTTTTATAATCAACACAGCATATCGAATAACCACCATCACAATTTACAGCCGAATAATTTAAAAGTTTAGAACATGGTTTTCGTGTTTTTCTTTCTTTATCGTCTGTCCAGTTATGTAACTTCCTAACAATTACCTCGTCCGACTTAGGAAGATTTATTGGAACTTCATTTTCAAGATATAGTTTTAATTGTGTGTGCGGTTTTTTATCTCCCTTATATTCCATAAATTCATTAATGCTATCGTATGGAATATCGTCAATTATAGATACCGTCAGTAAGTCTAATCCTGAATGAACGATTGTTTCTTTTTTGCTTCCCAATAAAATACCGTTTGTTACAAGATGCGTGAACATTCCCCTACCGTTAGCATAGGCAATCATCCAAGCAATGTTAGGATGTAAGAGAGGTTCTCCATCCTTATGTAAATCAACTTCCGTTCCTCCTAGTAGTTGGTCTATAATATCAGTGTAAAGTTTTACATCCATGAATCCCATTGGAAAATAATGAGTCTTATATCTGTCTTTCATGGGACAGATTGAACACGCCTTATTGCAATGGTTGGTTACGTCAATATTAATTCTCAATTTCGTTGCACCTAAATTCTCTACAATACTTCGGTCGTTTCTTATATATAGAACAACCATTTTCTGTTAAGTGTTGACATGGGGAGTAAATCTTTAATAGTGTTGTGTTTCCTGTTTCTTCCATTAAAACACCCCACGTCTTAAAAAATTCTTTTGCTTCATCGGGAACATCGGTTAGTGTAACCATGAAGAACTCGCAACAGGTTTTACAGTTTCCGCATTTGTTCATGTTCTTCCCTATCTTTCGGTCCTTCATATTGGGCGCACTCAACATAAACTATTGTTCCCACTTTTGGGAAGTCCAGTGCCGCACGCCATATTAGCGAAATTTCCTCCAAGGTGCATTCCTTCTTTTGATTGAATGAACATAGTTCGAGTGGGCATTTTACCTTTGGCATCTCTTTTTCCTTTCGTTGCGTAAATAACGCCTCCTTGCTGTTCTTTACTTAAGATAACTGCGATAATATTAAAACCTGCTTCCTGTACCTTCCTAATCCACCAATCACTTGTTTTTAGTGTTATATGAGGTTCACTGCCATCGTGAGGCATCTTGTGAAATGCCCTCATCAAAGCGTATGAAAAGATAAAGTCCCCTCGTCCTACCCTGTAAATTTCTTTCAATGTGTCCAGAACTTTATCCTCTGGTATATGTTCAAACATTTCCGTACAACTAACCACATCAAACTCATCGTCTAGGTAAGGCATTTTATGTGCCGGACATACGGTACAGAACTGAGTTATGTTTCCCATTTCCCAAAATCGCCTTGTCCCATCAGAAAAATCACATCCGTAAGATTCGTAACCTTTGTTTCTTAAATATGCCACAACCTGACCGAACCCAGTACCAACATCAAGAAAAGTCTTTGCATTGCCAAAAGTCACTTTTTTAAATAACTTTTTAAACAACCCAATTCCCGCTTCAGGTGTGTATTTCCCCGTTGCGTACGCTTTATCGTACCGTTCCTTTTCCACATTAACTGAATCATTGTGCTGATGCGATACAACATTGAACGCCTCTGTAGTCTTGGTTATGGCTTCTTTTAGACTAATATGTTGAATCCTTTTCGTGTCCGTTCCTAGCAAACCAAACGATGTGTCTATAAAATGACAATGTGGTAAATCGTTAGCCATGTGTTCAATCCAGATTTTATACTGCCAGAGGGGGATATTCGTCCATCGTTCACGACCTTTTATATCAAGAACCTTCCAGTGGGAAAGATCGTCTGTTTTTTCCCATCTGCTTTTTTTGTGGGCGTAATATTGTTCATCGTAACAATGTTCAGACCCGACCATTATGAAAATCCTAGAACCAAAAACCGTGTACCCTATCCCCATTGCAGCACTAAATGTATTCCCGCCGGAAGGCATTCTCTTTCCCAAAATAGGACTTATTTTTTTAAGTACTTCTTTTGACAGGCAGTAGTAAGGCGACCACCATATATTTTTGCCTTTCCATACTTTAAAGATTTCAGGAGCAACATTGTTGCTTGCAATCAATGTAAGGTTCTTATTGTCGCATTTAAGATCCTCAACAATCGTTTCGGGATTACCGTCTATGGCAATTACATAATCTGGTTTTACTCCGGCTTTCAAACAAGGTTTCAATGCTGAATTAACAACAATCACAACAAAGTTTTTTCTGTGGGGATTCCTTTCTAGTTTTGCCAATTCCTTTACATCTTCGGTAAGGCATGGAGAAGCACCGACAATAATGATCGCATCCTCGAGGTGTTTGTCCCTTAACTTCCAGATAGACTTTTCTTTACTACACCGTGGTAGATTTTGAAGTGTGTTCTTATTCCACACCTTTTTAGGGTCTTGGGCTAGGTGCTTGTCATTGAAGAAATCTATTACTCCTCTGAATTGTTCTTCGTTCATTTTGCCATCCATTCGTAGGTTTTTTCCGCTAGAAACCAATCATACGGAGTATCTACTTCGAGACTTCTTTCGGGAGGCATTTCATAAACAAACGTCTTTGTCGGAGAAATAATTCTATTTGATATATTCAGGAACTCATTTTGTTTCACCCAATATACCGCACCATTTTCAAGATAAAAGTTGTCTCTCGTCTGGCGATTTGGTCTTTTGTGAATCTGGTATAAACACATTGAACCTGCCTTGGACGGTTCTTTTACCCATCCCATGATAGGATTCCATTGGACGGTAACAACTGAACTCCACTTCTTTTTCTGAACGGCCTTATAAGTCGAGATAATATCCTTCACGCTTCTTAATGGTGAGGTAGGTTGCAACAAACAGATATAATCACACTTGTTTTCCTTTCTCACAAATAAGTCGAACATGACATCATCAAGCCTTACATCGTCACCTGATAACTCTGCAACTCTTGGTACTGCCGTAACCTTGCACTTTTTGGCGATTTCAAGAATATCCTCGTCATCACTTGAAACTATTATTTTGTCAAAGAGCTTACTTTCCTTGGCTTGGTCAATAGACCATTGCACAAGTGGCTTTCCGCAGAAGTCTTTTTTGTTCTTTCCGGGGATGCCTACCGATCCCTTTCTCGCAGGGATGAAAGCGTAATTCATTCCGAACCTCCTTATAGGGTGGGTGGGGGAGGGTTACACCCCTCCCCTGTTTTAATTATTTTTCTTTGTAACGGACAATCATTCCATATTTGCCGGGGTCTGTAACTGAGGTCTTCGTACCAAAGTCCAGAACATCAGCCGCCAAGAACGTCTTGTTTGCCGCCTGTGTCAACTTACGGACATTACCAATCAAAAACTTCGTATCAGTAGATGTCCAAGCAATAGACGCAAATACCGTCTTTGCCGCTGTACCGGTTGCTACACGATGACCGGCTGTAAGAACAACTGCCGTACCTGCCGCACCTAGTTTCTGTGAATAAATTCTAGTTACAATAACGGTTCTCTGAAACTTGAAAGAACCGGGATATTTTGCGGCGGTCAATGCACCGACCATTGCGTTATTGGTCGTTGAACAAGCGGTGAAGTTCAACTGACCGAAAGTTACTTCACTGTAAACACCTGTGTTAAATAAAGGACAAAGTTCTGAAAAATCGCTCATTTTAATTTTCCTACTGTATGTAAATAGGTCGCCCTGTTCTCATTATGGAACGAGCATGGGCTATACCTGTGATAAGTTTAAATTGTTGAATCCAAGGTACGTTTCCATATCTTGCACTCACTCCGAATATACCTGCTTCTGTGCAGTTAAAAAAGAATCCCGGCAACTTGCCTAAATAATCCTCAAGTGCAACCTTGAGGGAAAAAAGCATATAATTCGTATAGCAAACTTTTCCGTAAATATCTGGATGCTTGCCTCGCTTCCACAAATCCTTTTCGTCTTTTCTGTCTGCATAATATGGGGAGGTTTCTTCGGGAAAAGATAATTCATTCCCGACAAAGATTATTATGCGTGTCCCGAATACCAGATAAGAAACTGCTGCCGCTGTGTTATACTGACTCATAAGGGCATGGAAGAAAATACCACACCCATTTATCGGTTTGTACCACTGTTGTAATTTCTTGTGCAGATTTCCATACTGTGAATACACAACAATAAATTTGATTTTCCCCTGCCATTTTTTTAACAGTTCATTCGGGCAACACACGGAAGCAATTAAAGTTATGTCCTTTGTTAAAGACATATCCAATCCTTCCCAAAATCTTTGCTGATTTACACTTCCATCCATCATCATGCAGTATTTAGGTTTAATACCGTTATCTAAAAGCAACTTAATTCCTGAAGTTAATCCTATCAAAACAAAATCAGGGTCGTCAGAAATAGACTTCAATGCGCTAAACTGATTTTTAATGGATTGTGATGCACCACAGAGGACAACTGTTTTTCCTTCATGGGAATCCTGTTCCTCTGTAATCCATCCACATTCTTTTACTAAAGACCGATTATCTTTTGCATTAGTAACCCATGATTCACCATAGGCATTTCCAGTATTGTTACTCATGTTCTCTACAAACTTGAGCCAATCTTGGTTTGCCTTTAAGTAATCAGTTTTTTGTTCAGCTAATGCGTTCATCATTTTAGGTTAAACCGTAAAGCAGACCGTGACACTTCGATGCATTTCTCAGTTCAAGAGTATACTGACCCGAAATCTGCCATTTCTCTGAACGACCTGTCTTCGCCATTTTCTCGATGTGCCATGCGTCACCCTGAAGCGGGACAAGAGAAACTCTCGACCTGTCGAGCAACATACATAGATCATCGGGCATCCACCTATCCATAACAATAGGCATTTCCGTACCCATGTCTGAAAGGAATATATCCCTGTAGTAACCTACTTTCCTTTCGCCCTGTTCCACTCTACGCAGGTAACTTTCCATTCCGGCAACCACCCGCTGCTGTTTCGGGCCAACTACCAGAATCGGATCTGCTGTTTCGTCAAGTCCACCCTGATCGAATACTTTGTAACAAAGTGAATTTAACGCTGTGATAGTCAAAGCACCTGCTGTATTGATAACAGTAGTGTCTTCGTAAGTACCACCATCAAGATCGGGGTCACGAAGCAACTGAATCAAACCAGCCATAGTTCTTAGTTCATAAGAACCTGATGGTGTAAGGCCACGGGCAAATCCACGGACAACGGACATATCCAATTCACGTTTGATTTCCATTGTGCGGTATTTAATCTGAAGCTGAAGTTCGTCCAGAACCGCTTCCATGTCCATATTCTTACGGGTCTGTGAAATAGCCACCGCCCGTTCAAATATCTGCATGAAGTTCTTTCTCTTGCTTCGAGCTTGAGAAATATCATCGGAAGCGTCCGCAATATCGGTATAGGGATTTGCAATAATGTAACACTTTGTAGCCGTGTCAAATGTTGCATAACCAGCCGTAGTATTTCCGTAAGTTGCACCATTTAAAAGAATTGAAGAACTGGTTGCCGACACCTGAAACAACCACTGCTTCCCTGCCGGTTGAAGAACGGCATTATCACGGACACATCGTCTCAATGAGGTTGATGTTCCAAAACTATTGATCGTCAATGTAGTAGATGCCGCTGATTGACCGATAACATACGCCGGGGAAAGTTCATCTTCCAACCAATTATGTTCAACTGTCGTACCTGACGCACCCATACGGATGTGTCCAAGTAACTGTTTATCTGCTAACAAGACTGCCGCTAAAACCTGCGAACAATCTATCTTATCTAACTTAGTGGCAAGTGTGGTTCCATAACCACCAGTGCCGACCATAAAATTTCCTGATGCTAAAGCCATTTTATATGCTCCTTATTATCGGAGTCCTTGCTGTTTAAATATTGCGGCAATGACCCCGTCTGGGTCGCCTTTACTTACCGCTGCACTGATTTCCGCATCAGCGTTATGACCCGTATTCGATTCGGATTGGTTCCCGTGTGAGTTTGAGGTATCGGGCATATAGGCGTTATTTATATTTTTACTTTCTGGTGAAGAATCTTTTTTGATAAGTTGTTTAAACTTTTCAAAATCAACATCCTCACCGAAAACTGCTTTTACTGCTTTGAATGCCTGTGTCTTCTGGTTTTCCGCTCGTAACTTATCCCCTAACTGAAATAATTTTCTTACTCCTGCTGTGGATGTAACTAATTGCGGGTACTGTTGAGACACTAATTTTGCATACGCATATCGTTCCGTGAACTCATTCGGTTCTTTAAGATTCTCTTCCTCAAGTACATCCTGAATCTTACTCTGCGTCATAAGTGCCTGCGCCTTTCTTTCTGCGAGTGATTCAACGGCTGCTTGAGGGTTTTCCAAGAACATCTGGTCGAAATCTTTCTGCTGTGGCTGTTGAACAGGTGGTCTTGTCTGCGACATACGCATCAATTCTATCTGTTCATTCATCTGCGCTAGTTGTTCTTTGAGAGTCTTATTCTCCTGTGATGTTCGTGTGAACGTCCCTTGAATCTCTTTGTAACCTTTTAAGAGTTCCTTGGGATTTTTGAACTGCGCCAAATCCAGTTCTTCCGTAGGAGTCTGGACTGACTGTTCTGTTTTTGTTTCTTTTACTTCTGGTTGATTTTGGGTCGGGGTTGATTCCTGAGTTTCAGACACTAACGCATCTAGTCCCTGAACATCGGGGATTCCCTGCACATCTTGTTTATCCACGGTAATCCTCCTATTGGATATAAGGAGGTGGCCTTTAGGCGAACTGCTTTAGATTTTTATTTCGACTGTAATGCGTATGGTTTTGGGATTGACTTTTTCTATCTCTATATTCAACTCACGTCTATATGGTTGTAGAATAGTTTCAATCTCTGAAACGATAGTATCCAGTGGTTTCTCTATTACCTCATTTATCTTTTTCATTTTGCTTTTTTAGTATTTCATTCTTGGCTAATATGGTCTGTTGTACCCATTGGTCGAGCAACACTAACGCTTGTGCTTTACCTTTTGATATGGGGTCGTCAGTACCAAACAATAAACTTACAAGATTAGAGTTTTTCATAATGTAAGCTGAAACATAAGACCAACCTTTGCTTTGGGTCATAGTTTCCAAAGCGTTTCCCATTTCAATAATATCATCACTATTTAAACCTGTTTCTCCTGAAACAAGTTTTTTTCTGATTCCTGTTGACTCGGACGATTGCAAGATTTCTCTTTTCATGTCGGCGGGGTTCATTTATGGCTCTCCTGTTGTTTTGGTTCGTTTTGTGCTTTTGCTTTATCTATAATTATCTGATTCTTAGCCTCGTTATTATCTGTGATTATTTCGTACTTAGCTGCCGTACCTAATTCAATTTCCTTTCCGTAGGCTATCTGCTGAAGCTGCTGCGCCATTGCTTTCTGCTGCATCTGCTCCTGCTGCATCTGCATTTGCTGTATTTCTTGTGGCTGAAGTTTCATAAGAATCTGATCTGTGTTCTTAATGTCTAAATTATCCAATCCTGACTTGGTTGCCTGATACCAATTGATATTAAAAGGCTCAACACTCTGATTTGCTACAGGAGCAACCTGCATTAACATCTGCATTGCCAACTGTGACTGCTGTTGGCGCATTTCTTTAACATGGGTCACACTTGAACCTATCGGACGAGCAATAAAGAATTTACTTATTTGTTCCTCGGACATCTTATAAAATCCGGCATCCGGTTCTCCCAATAGTGCTTCGTATGTCGCTTGGGGCATATAACGTCTGGTGAGAAGAAGTATTCTCGTTGCTATGTTTCTTAATACGGTGAACTCTGTTAGTTTAACAATAAGGTCTAATCTGTTAAGAGAAGCCTGTTGTAATTTCATAACTGTAGTTGGGCGTTCTTCGTGCGTAGGAGTCATACCTCTGGCATACCCAAAGAACGAAAGGGCGTTTTCCATATCCTTGGCAACTCTGTCTTCTTCAAGATACGAGGACTGCGTTACATCACCTTGATCGAGAACCTCAATATCTGTTAAGTTTTCAAGAGGCCATATTGCTCCGGCATAGTATTTAATTAAATCGTAGTTTATTTCCGAACCTGCACGAGCCTTAATGACTTTGTTTATTACCAAGTCTATGTTATCTCTGCGTGCGGAACGGATAAGATTTTTATCTTCCTGTAAGACTTCCAGTATTTCAGGTATACCCATGCCAAAAAATTCCAGAGGAACGGGCATATATTTGTATTGAATAATCGGGTGGTCGAAGGGGAAGGGTTTAACTACCTGTGGTTGGTTAAGAGAGTTCATCACAGGTTCATTGGAGTCCCTGACAATTACAGCACGGTTCATCATGGAAATGACATGACCACCCGAAAAATAATGAAATACCTCTACGTCTTCAGAATTAACGTCAAAGTCTGATATTCCTACTTCAGCCAAAAGGTCTTTGTGCCACGTTCTTTCAATATCACCGAAATCACCTTGAAGTTTTCCTACAGAATCTGCTTTGCCGACTTTCTTTGCGAACGCCAAAGCGTCTTCTCTTGAAAGAAACTCTCTGACAAACAATCCCCTTGCCTTAGAAACTCTCCTTGCTCCCGCTATCGGTAGGACGTCCCAAAAATCTATTGCCTTAATTAACGGCCCAAGATAAACTCCTTTATCGTCAAATCTAGGATAGACACCTTCGTAACCGTTTCCGTAAATACCACCAGACTTAAAAAAGTCTACCGTCTCTTCAAAGAATTCCGTGTCTTCATCGGAAATCTGATTCTGAAGAACTACTTCCATTTGTTTAGATATTTGAATGGGGTCTATTCCAAACTGTCTGTCGAACTCCGTACACCTACGAGCGTCAACAGCAAAGAAAGGTTCCTGACTGAATAGTGTCTGAATCATTAAAGCCGTGGAGTCTTCCACAAAAGCAAGTATATCTCTGGTCTTTACCCTGTTTATATAAGGCCAATCCTCTTGATTAACTGCTGTACCAAATCTGTAAAGTCTGTAATGTCTCTTGGCTCTTTCAAAATAAGGACGGCAATAATCTTCGGAGTCTTTAAGACGCTTTAAAATCCACTTTAATTTCTCGTATTCTTTGTCGTCGGGTCTAGCCATTGGTCGCCTTTTCTTTCTTGTATTCTAAATATTTCTCAAGTGCCGAAATCACACCCTTCAAATGCCTTAACAAAAGAATCAGCATCTCTACTTCTTTATCCATTGACAGCCATCCTTCTAAGGGAAATCGTCTTGTTCATCCTGTCCTGAATAGAAACTACAGAAGCGTTAATATCTTCAGGACTCTTATAAATGGGTTGTTCAAGACAAAAATACCTGACTATATCAGGCCAATCCTTGTATTCCTCTTTTGGTTTGTGAGATTTGTCGTCATACTGGTAGTTGAACATATACTGAATGGGAGAATTAAATCCCGAACATGATTTCTTGGCCATAAGGAATCCGGGTTTCGCTTCCTGTCTGACTTTAGAATAATGGTCTTTTAAATATTCCCTGACAATCTTATGTCCCAACTCAACATCTCCCGGAGCAGAATGAGACATTTTAATTCTTCTGATACCCTCTTTCTCTAGTTCCGATTGCCATGACCTCGTCACCTCGTCTGTAGACCCCAAACCTGACTTAATGCCGAATTTAGCGTCTAGGATAACAAAAGACGGTTCGGTATATCCGTGCATAGCCCTGACTGACTTAACCTGCCTTACAATGTCCTCGATAGAATCATGGGTATACAAATAGTCGAAACAGTAAATCCGGTGTCTTACTTTGCCTTGAACTTCTATTTCTTCCGGACTTACCGCACCGAACAACCAGCAAGTTCCTCGAGCATCATGTGGGTCAACGCCCTCTATCTTCATCCATGACTTAGGAACTTGGAAATCTTCATATAAATGTTTTTCTCTTGACAGTTCTTTGTAAACCAGACCTGAAAGATGATGCCATATACCCTTCTCTCTGGCCTCTCGTTCATCAGGAGGAAGTGTCTTTAGGTATTCGTTAATACCAACCTTGGGTATGAAACCTAAAATCCGTCCGCATTTGGGACATTTTTTTATAATTCTTTTCAATTCTCCATTTACAACTTTATTTTCAGGAACATCTAAATCGCACTTGTAACACCAATCTCCGCAGTTATCCCAAATCTCCCCACGGATAACGGCTATCTCATCGTCAAGTTCATCAGGAATGAATTGTTTTTCAAACTTCTCAAGCATTTCTCTTGATGCCTAATATTCGTTTTACTTTTAATTGTTTTATTTTAGATTTACCGTATTCAATCCAAACTTTTTCTAGTAATGGTTCCTGTTTAGGATAATTAACGCTCATATTTTTTAAATAATCTTTATATGTAAATCTTTTAAGCATGAATAGCAGCCCTCGAACTGAATTTATCAAATATATATGCTTCTTTAAGAGGTGTCATGGTAAACCAACTTGGTGCATTAGTAACGATTTTACCACGCTCCGCTGCTGTTAAAATTGGTTCGGGAGGAGGCTCATCAAAATGTTGCCAATCATAATCCTGACCTTCATAAGTAGAAGCCTGTTCATCGTAAGAACGAATGTGCATCTTCGAACCACACTTCCCACCCTTAGCGTCAAACGGCAAAGTCAAAACATTTAAAACACCCGTAGGACCCGGCTTAAATACAGGTTGACAGGTAGAGGGAACCAACCATCTCAACATGGGTTCTATCTTCTCTGCTACTGAATGTTTATATGTCTCACACCCCAACATACCTATGTTGGGTACTTTAATCGGAATCCGGTAATCGGGGTCAGTCTTTAATAACCACGGTCTGAATCCCATCATGTGGGCAATGTCTTCCATCAGCCCCCCCATGGTTTTTCCACATTTATTGCCGGCCTCAAAGATTCTCCTACGAGGAGTAACACCTTTAGAATTCTTAATTCGAACAAACCTGTCCTGTGCGTAATTCATCTCGATAAAGAACAGGGGATATTCCTTCCTAATCTTGGCATCTAACTCTGCTTTGTTCTCTGGTGGCTTAGATGTGTCTATGGAAGACATTGGTAACGCCTCTGATCTGCCACCCATTTACCACGATTACATTCATGTTTATCTCTGAAATTTTCTGCGTACTGTTCAGCTTCCCCTGAAGTTGTTAATGACCCGGTATATGGAATATCCCACCAAAACAGATTAAATACTTTATACTGCGGCTTAAACCACTTTCCATTAGTAACTATTCTTGTTTCCATAAACTCCTTTTGTTTTCGGGGAATAGCAACGGCACATGACCAACATATCGAGGGTGGCATACCCCCCAACCTACCCCTTCCAACTGACCTGACTTTTATTTTTCTTCCCTTGCACGCTTCCCCTGCCTGTGTTATGTCATACTTTATGACACTATTATTACTATGTAACTGCCTACTTATCGTGCATCGTACCCCATCATAGCAATATCAGCAACTTACAGCGTTTTACGTCCAATAACCTATATTATGTAAATATGCACATTGAATTATATCGCATACTTACATCCTAGTGCTTAGTTATCAACATTAATAACTTGCGAGTTATCCACTGCTTGCAGCCCTTCAATGTGTGCTATTAGTTGGCCTATATTCTGCGTTGTCTGGCCTCTTTCTAGGCGTTCCGCTGTGTGTTCGTACGTTTTTGCACCTTGGCAAGCGACTAGAAGCTCTTTTTGTAACCTCATATCTAATGATTGTAATATTTCAGGTTGTTCAATCCACTTATCAACTAAGATATTGCTGACAGTTTGTAACTTGAGTTGTGATAGGCTTAGTGCATTAGCCTTAGAGTTATTATATCTTTGTATTTGTTTGAGTTGTGGGTCAATGCTATCCAGATAATTTGATATAGTTGTAATTGACGTACCCTCGATTTTTGCGATGTCTGTCATTGACAAACCTTGTTGTTTGAGGGCGATCACATTTTTACGATCATATTTACGATTATACGGTTTTGGAGGTTTTTTCCCTGTTTTGGTCTTTTTTGGCTCTTGAGGATTGTCTGTGGGCTTACTTTTAGTTTGTACGCTTGTAATTGTATTGGGTTTTTCGGCTGTTTTAGATATTGTTTCGTCTTGATTTTTAGGGGCTTGGCTTTTTGTGTTTGTGATCTTTGTCATCTGATCGCCTTCTTTAAGTGTAGCCGTTGCCCCGTTGTTTAGTTCTGTTCGTTTCTTGTCAGCGTTCATGTTTGGTGAACAGTCTTATCTTTTGTACTGTCTATCTCTCCGCCTTGCCGCTTCGCTCTCGGCAGACACGTTGCGGTTTTTTTATAGACCACTATTAGGGGCACTTTATAAGTGCTTGAATTTATTACTATGGTTGCAGACTAAATCAAGACTAAATCGGGATATATCCGCCTCTACCCCGGCACGTTTTTGTTTGTTCGACTATTCACGGCTTGATCTAGGTTGTAATCGGTTTGAGGTTCGCTGATTATTTCAGCCTTCATATATCTAAATTTAATATATTTTTTTAGTGCATTGGTAATATTATTCGGGAATGGCTCTTTGTTATAATTATGATATTTCTGGTGGCAATCATAACAAAGTGCAACACCATTCTTTTGATTGAATCGTTTTTTAATATCATCAATCCATCTTATTATGTGATGCGCTTCAATTCTCTTTATTGATTCACACAAAACGCATTTATATTGATCTCTGGCTAAAACAGCCCTACGCCAATTATTATACTTTTCACTATCCCTAGAATCGTCAATTTTCTTTTCTTTGCGGATTTTTGCTTTTTTAATACTCTCTATTGGTATTACGTTTTTAACGGAGCCATCGGGATTCAAAATAGTAATATCACCACAATTTAAGTGCCGTTTTTTATTACCATTCCATAATCTATTTTTGGCATTCTGTTTTATAAACATAATTTCCCTACTATAGGGGGAAGCGTGCGTTTTGAGCTTGTTTTGCGTTGTTGTGTTCTTTTGATGTATTTAATATTATTTATTTATTATTTATTTTGTGGTTGTTGTTAATGTGTGCGGTGGATAACTTCAAGTTGACACATTATGGGCGAAATGCGGTGATTTTGACCAGTGATTTTCACGGTATCATAAGTGTTTAATTTATATTATTATTCTTATTATTATTCATAGTTATCCACAGGTTGCTATCAGGTTATTTTCACCTATCCACAGGGTGCTATTTGTGTTTTATCGGCAATTTAATATTGTTATTACTTTATAAATCAGACACTTATCTATTATTAATCATATTATTAATCTTCTGGCACAAGATATGCTCTATATATAAAGCAAATAACTAAGGAGGCAATAAAATGAAAAATAAAAAGGCGTGTCAGATTTTACAAAATGCAATTCAGGGGGTGCAATAATGACTGATAAATATACTTGCCTTGCCTGTGAATACAGGACAAATTTAGAAATTGAAAACGAAGTGACAGAGCGATTTTGCAAGTTAATCTTTAAGGCATTTCTAACAATAGCCGGGATTATAATAATTGCCGGATTGATGATATAGGAGGGGAAACGATGACTTTAAATGAAAAGTTAAGGGAAGAAAAAACAAAGTGGGATATTCATTCGAATTATAGAAAAGAGGCCATAGAAGAAGTTAAAGAATATAATCTTGCATACAGAAAAGAAACTGGCAAATATCCCTATAATAGAATGATAGCTGATTATATATTGTCTAAAGAAAAAATAGACGATGATTTGCTTCGCTATCTCGAAACGGAGGTTTACTTATCACAACAGGATATAAGCAGAGATGAGGAAATAGAACGCCAAAAGGAATATTTAAAGAATGGTTGGAATATAATTACTCTTGATGTTCTCGATCAATTTCAGGACGGTCAAAAAATCAAGGCCATTTTGTGTTATTCTGGGCTTTTAGGAAGCGGCGAAAAAGAAAAGAAGTTAAAGGTAATAAATTTTAATGGTGAAGTTATCTTTATGCCTCTAACAGCAAGGACAAAGGGTTACAGGGCAAAAAGTTTAGTTTACGAATCAATAGAAACGGGGAAAGCTATTTTTTACCAAAACATATAACAACTAACCCCATAGGAGAATAACAATGAAAATCAAAACATTAATAAAAAAGTTACAGCAAGCCGACCCAGAGGAAAATGTCTATATCACAACCAAAGATCAAACGATTGAAAAAATTGGCGTGAGTTATGATGATAATAATGCAGTTGAATTATATGAAGTAGCTGAAGAGGAGGAAGAATAAAATGCAAGAGAAAACAAAACATAAATGTTTACGCTGCGGTTACGAATGGAGCAGCCAAAAAGAAAATCCTAAATGCTGTCCGGCGTGTAAGTCTTACAGATGGAGAGAAGAAAAAAGAGACAAGGAAGAAAAATAATTACCTCAATCGGCGGGAAATACTCGATCTGTCCACATGAAACAGGTTGGCTATTTCTCGCTGATTGTATTTTAAAATGTAATGCAAAAACTTGACTGCTTTGGTTTTGTGGTCTTTGATTAACATCATTGTTTCTATATATTCAATTGCAGACCTGTCTTTCTGGCGTTGATCTTCGGCGTATTCTGCTAAAATAGAGTTATAATCTTTATCATTAGCAATTTCTTGTTTGTTAATATCGCTTAAAAGTTTTTCTTTTGAGTTTCCCTTTCCGTTTATATCCTTGACCAAAGGACAAAAACCTCTACACACATCAACGTTGACGCATTTCCCGATCTTACATATATCGTCCCTATATTTCGTCAACTTCAATCATCCCCTGCCTAACCTGTCTTTCAAACAAGCGTATATCTTCATCATAATTACAAATATGTGATGTGTACTCGTCCGGCTGATTCGATTCTGCGTATTCAATTATCTGGTCAATTTCGTAGTCGGTCATTCTGACTTTTTGTATTCCTTTTGGGGAATGTCTGGTGTTTGTATTAGATATACCTGGCATGGCAGTTTATCTGTGTAACGAATAGCTAAATGGCATCTGTTTTGAAGAGGCTTAACAATTACCCATTTATCGCCATACGCCTCTATTTCTTTTCCGAATTGCATCATGTCTATAAATTCAAACATTCTATTTTCTCCTTGGTCATAATAAAAAAGCCACCCCTTTTTTGTGGATGGCTTTCAAGAAGCTCTGTTCAGTATTGGTTTGCGTTCACAATTTATGAACAACTTTATTTTTAGTTTTACATCGGGGACATTTTATTTCAAACTCCCCTTTGCCATATCCTAATAACTTACCGCATTTCTTACAGCGAATTTCGGTCATTTCTTGTACGCCTCAATCAAAGTTTTCTTAATCGCTGCTATGCTGTAAGCCATAAATTCATCACTTGGATTTTGTTCTTCAATAAGATTCATTTCGTATTGGAAAATATGAACGGCCTCATGATCTAAATGTTCTTCAGCTTTTTTAAGATTAGGTTTTATACACACAATGATGGCTCGTTTATTGCCGTTTTTTTCTTCATTAAAAACATTTGTTGATGCTTCAGCGTTTTTTACTAACCATTCGCCCCATTCAGATTTAGGGGCTTTGATTTGTTTCAAAACGGCATAATATTCAGATTCACTTTTACACAATAATAATTTGTAATGAAGTTTCATAAGCGTTCTATTGAGCCATTTTATTTTCATTTCATCACCTAGTCGCTGTCGTGGGTGTATTTGCTGAAAAGGGTTTCCGGCTTGTCTTTAATTTCAAAACGTATATTTCCGGCAAGGTCTTCTATTTCCCTTGGCAATTCAACATCGGCAAGTAATTTTAAATCATCGTCAATACTGGCAATGTCATCAATGTGGCGTTGTCTTTCGTGCAGTAAGAGCCATTTAGCCATTTGCTTTTGCGTTTGAGTATCAAAGATTATTTTTATTCTGTCGTAATATGAACAGCCTAAACAGGCACTAATGACTTTTTTCATATCCCCTCCTTCTGCGGTTTTGTTTTCTTTACGTCTTGCTCAACCATTTCGCCTCGGTAAGTGATAAAACTTGCAATTCCTTTCTTGCGCTGTAAGTCTCGCTGTATCTCGGCATACTCAAAACCATTGTGTGAACTATGTTCAACGGGATTGCCGTTTATTATTTTAATTACTTTGTATTTGTTCTTTTGGTTCACTTCTTCGCTTGCTCCTGTAAAATATTAAGTAACTTTTCATGCTCGTTGCACAAAACTAAAACCAAATCCTTGTATCGGCTCTTTCCGATAAACGTACTTGAAATGGTACGGATTAATTTAATTAGTTTCTGCGCTTCTTTAATCGTCATGCAACCTCGTCATCATCTATAAAATCCAACGTGACTTTAAATCCAAATCCACACGCTCTTAGGAAATCACTAAATGCTTCTAAGATTTCAGCTAAAGAAACTTCATTGTTATGAATCGTTACGTCAATGTTGGCTATGTCGTGGGGGTTTGTCTCGTCTTTGGTCTTTGTAAATTTATACATTTTGTTATATTCCTCGAGCCGAAGATAGGCCGTACATCATAGAAACGGCGCATGAAGTGTTACTAAATTAAAAATGGTTCAAGTTTTACAATCTCTCCATTATCAACAATTATTTTTACAAATCCCAAATCGGCAGCTTCAAAACATTGTGCATAATCATCATAGCCATCAATTCGTGATTTTCTTGCAGAACCGCACATGGCATACCATCTCTGATCTGGCTGAATATATCCTGCGCTTGTTATTCCCCGTAAGTATCTCTGCCGTTGTCCATTCTCCCCATCAACAAGAATTAATCTTTTAGACGGTTCGCAAATAATAATCTTGTGACCGTGACCGCAAAGCATAATAGAGCAGTCGGCTTGCTGTTCTTGCAGATAAAGTTTAAGCGCGGCTTTCTTGTTGGCTTCTCTTTGCTCAAAGTCTTTTGCGTTGGAATTTAGTATTTTTCTTCCGTGCATGGCGAAGATGTTAAAAAGCGGATTTCCATTGTGTTCTAAGATTATGCGACAAACCTCTGTGCCATAGGGAATATTTAAGCCTAATTCTTTATGGCAGATAATGCTTTCAACCAGATTTCCGACATGGGATAATTTTCTTTCGTGGTTTCCAATGAGGCCGACAATGATTTTATCCTTAATCGGTTTAAATAGGCTTACAGCGTCAAAAGCCTGTTTCATGGGTATCACTTGTTCTTTGTTCTTTAAATCGTCTGGTGGGGCGTTATAACGCTTATCATCGGTGCAAATTGCTTCTATCCAATCACCCAAATGAATAAAGAAAGTATTTTCCCTAGAGGCAACATAATCAACGGCTTTCTCTATTCCTTCACGATAACACATTATCGATCCTATATGGGTGCAGCTTCCGGCTATGATCTCAAATGTTTTGGGTAAGTCTTTGACTATCCTTTGCATATTTTAACGCTCCCTTAATGGTGTTCCCGCAATTTACACAGGTTCTTTTTTCGCCCTGCACTAACTTAGTTCCACAACTTGAACAACGCCCCTCTTGTCGCCACCTAGC
Source organism: Clostridia bacterium (assembly GCA_041653455.1). Taxonomy (GTDB): domain Bacteria; phylum Bacillota; class Clostridia; order DUPQ01; family DUPQ01; genus DUPQ01. The sequence goes on along the minus strand of JBAZFL010000001.1, from coordinate 29,218 downwards.
CCGTTTTTTACTTTGTGTTACTGCTATCCTCTCGCTGTGTAATAAATAATATTCCTTGTTGTATTTTTTGTGATACGCTAGTTCTTTCTCTCGGTCTTTAAATGGCATTGCTTAAAAAGGTACGTCCTCTTGCGTTGCTTGTTGTGGTTTATAATTTACTACCTCATAATATTCTCCGGTGATCTCTTTCAATAAAGAGACTAGAAATTTTGTCGCAGTTTCTTTGTCCCCCAATGGTATTGAAATCGGGAAAAACTTTTCTTGTCCTTCAATGGTCTTTGGGTATGACTTAACCTTAAATTCTGTGGTATCTTTTTTGTAATAACCCAACTTTAATTGATAAACGTCTTTATAGGTTCCTGTCTGAATTACATCATACTTTGTTGTCTGATATTCCATCTTTCCTCCCCTTTATGAATGTACTGGATAAATTTCTGACATTGTGTCTGGATAATCGCCTCTTTGGGTTTGCATCCTATGTATTTTGCAATACTCCCATCGTGACCACCCCTTATGCACATACTTTCTGCCCGTGGCCTTACATATCGTGCAAATTGATTCTATCTTTTTAGGCCGTTGATAGTTTTCGTATTCGCTCATTTTTCCCTCTCGTAAATTTCCGTTAATTTTGCTTCCATGTCCTTTAGTTGCTCCAACATTTCCGTCATCCGCAAAAATATAAACTGCTTGTGTAATTCAATCTTTTTCTCTAGTGTCTTGATTTCTTCGTTCATCCTCTACCTCTTTGATTAAAAAGTTTTCTTTGTCCTCTGAAAAATATTGCAATACCAACCAATCATCAACGCCCTGCTTCTTTGCTATCTGCCTACAAAAATTAAGCCTTGCCTGTTTTTTGGAATAGGCGTGACAATGCAAATAATAGACTTGCCTCTGCCCATTAAAAACGCCCTCGAATAGAGGTTTTTGTTTCTTCGCTTTCAATGACTTCCTTTTCCCAATCACAATCCTCACCAGATAAAGTTTTCTCTCTTTTAAACTGACACCCGCCGACTATTTTGTAACGCATAAATAGACCGTTGGGATTAACAAGGTCGTTGACCCAGTTTTTCGCTTTTACAATTTTTAGAATGTGCGGATTATTACTAAGTGAAATATACAAACGTGGCTTTTCTAAACTACCGACTCCGCCCCTTGCTATATCCTGTCCTTTTCCTGTGTTCTTTTGGATAGCAATTACAGCGACTCCCTTGTCCAGTTTATCAAATATGTCTTTAATCCATTGGCCTACCATGTAAAAATCCTGATGTATTTCTAAGAAGTCAATTACGTTAATATCGTTAGGCTGGATAACATCGGCAAAATTACTTGATCTCTCAACTGGATTAAATTTCCAATCCTGAAGGGTAAGCTGAGGGAATTTTAATAATCTTGACTGAAGTTCTAACGCTCCCATTTCTGAAGAAAAATAATTGATTCTATGTTTTTTCATATTTAATCTAATAAAGTCTAAAAGAAGTGCTGTTTTTCCGGTGTCCGGTGAACCTGTCACAACAACTATATTCTTAGGTAAAATCTTACAAAGTTTCTCAATGCCAAATGGCCATTTTAAATCTATTGCCTCTCCTGTGGCGTTTATGAAATCTATCGAATCAACCTGCTTGTCTGTTTTACGATATAAACCGACTCGATTTTGTACTGGTTCCAGAACACCTTTTTTAATTAATCTTGAAATAGCTTTTCTGGCTGCTGCCATTTCTTCTTTAGTTTTGATGTGACATTCTGCGTGACAGGTTTGTGACGAAATCAAATTTTCCGTGACCGATGTGACATAAGCCTCAATCTCGGCTTGGATGGGTCTTTTTTCCTTATTTCCTAATCTTAAAATTGCATCGTAGTTATTATAAACTTCATCGTGTAGTTGTTCCTCTGTCCAATCTAAACTACTGAAATTATGTAGTTGTTTTATAATTTCAATAATCTGATCTGGCGGCATACCTCCCCTAATTAGGTATGTACTGACCGCATCAATCTCTGACATTTTAGCTACAATATCTTCCATTCGTCACGTCCGTCACTTTCCGTCACGCCTGTCACGCTTTGCTAAGGCGAGCTCTAGCGAGCATATAAATAATAATAAGTACAATAAGAGTGTGACCAAATCGGGTTTAAAAGGGTACATTTGAATAATCCAGCCCTCTCTTAATATCGTCCAACTTCTTCTCTAAACTTTCTTTGATGTCTCTCAAATCAGCGATTGAGTAATCTACTCTGACCAAAGATTTAGTCTTTAATTGCTGATATTTTTCATCGCCGATAATCTCGATAATTTTATCTTGGAAAAATTCAGGATTGTTCTTTTGTAAAAAGTGTATTTTTGTCCACGATAGACAGAGGCCGTTTTCTAAATCCCAACGGGTCGAATAATGGCTTTTGCCTCTAATGTGATGCGCTGACAATCTATCCTCGGAGTTTGAATATCGGCAGGTCTTATCTCTGGCAATAATGCAATCACTCCAAAGGTTGTCACAGGCTATAATTAATTTTTGGCGTTCAGACTTGACCTTTTTCTTTTTCACTTTTTTAGTCTTAACTGGTTTTGGAAGTGTGTTTACTTTTCTCTCGCTCTTAGCCATTTAGTTCCTCAACAAATTTACTAGTGAAATAATTGAGCCGATTAAAAAACAAATACTGCCTGCTATGTAAAAAATAAGAGACCACATCTATTCATCACCCCCGTATTTCGGGTCAAAAATGTCCGCAATAATGTCCACCGCAAAATTGCATTGATACCCTTCCCTGTCCTTTTGTTTTCCAGTGAACGTAGATTTTTATCTTGCTCGAAATGTGTGCAGAACGGTTCTTCAATGATTTGAGCCGTACAAAATCCATTTTTGTTATAGTCTTGTTTAGAGGTCATAGAGCCAACACCTGCTGTTGTTTGTGCCTGTTAAATCTATCTAAAGCCGCTTCAAAATAATCCTTGTCAATTTCAAAGATAACTGCGTCAAATCCCATGATGTCGCAAGCAATCGCACTTGAACATGAACCGCCGTGAGTATCTAAAATCCTATCGCCTTGCTTTGCGTAGTTTTTTAATAACCATTGATAAAGGGCAACGGGCTTTTGGGTGGGGTGGATGCGAGATTGTTTTTCTTTTCCCAATAAACCGTTCCATTGGTGAACTTTTATTTTTACAGAATTACGGTCTATATTTGTCCAAATTAATTCAGCGTCACCGAATGTTGGCATGGTGTTTTGTTTATCCCACACTACCCAATGATTCCCTTGTGGTAATAAATCAGCAAAATAATTTCCGCCAAAAATAATAACTTTATCGGCAACTCTTAAAAGTTCTTGAAAATATTTAGATGGTGGTCGTTCATTATCCCATCCGCCCTTATATTGTCGCCTTGCAATAGGTTCTCCAAAGCCTCCAAAGCCTACAAAGCCTACATCCCGTTTAATCCCATACGGCGGATCAACAATAGCCAAATCAAACTCTTTGTCTTTCATCTTCGCCATAACTTCCATGCAATCAGCGTTTATGATTTGAATGTTACTCATGGTCGCCACCCGCGTATTCCTAGCCTCTTCATTTCTTCCAGCAAAACTTCTTTCTGCTCTTCCCGGTAAATCTCCGGCGCCAACGAAAATCAGCGTTGAAGCCGACTATTTCATGGAATATTTTAAGAAGGTATTCTTCGCTTACGTTAGCCATTAATTCCCGAACTGATTATCGAATAATGTTGGATTAATTTTCCCCATTTCCGTTATGGGCAATCCGTATTTGCTTATTTCTTCCAATTCTAATTTTCTGTTATTGATTAAAGTAGAGGCGTCTTTATAAAAGTTCTTTTTGATCTCAAATCCATATGCAGAACGGTTGCAATTTATCGCGGCAAGCAAAGTTGTTCCACTGCCAGAAACGGGGTCAATCACTACTTCACCCTCGTCTGTAAATATTTTTATTATTTTTTCCAGCAATGGGACGGATTTTTGTGTCGGGTGGATCTTTGGGGTGACAGTATCTCTTTCAACGTCAAAACAATTAAATACCATTTTCCCGTGATTGTTGAATTTAGGAAGTTTATCCCTGTATAAAACAAGGCCATATTCGCAGTTGCCAACGATTCTCATATTGGCCTTTAATACCTGAGCGGAAAAGTTCTTGCGGAAAACCAGATTGATGTAATTATTTAAGCCGTACTTTTTGGCTTTTTCTATTAATTCAAATTGCTGCTCAAATTCACAGAAAATAACCATTGCCGGAGCCCTGCCCTTTTCCTTCGGCTCCCTAACCAGCATATGAGAACAGAAATTTAAAAATTCAGATATTTTGAAATCGTTGTCAGTATCAAAAAATACTTTTCCGGCCAGATCACTTTCGCCATTGTTATTATCGCCGTCAATGTACCATGCCGGATTAGAACCATAAGCATTTTTACCGACGTTGTAAGGAATATCAGCAATTACAAGTTGCGCCTTTGGTATTGAATATGATTTATAATTCTGAAAATGATCGTTTATTAATTTATGATTCATTCCGCCTCACACTCCCCTGTAATCAAAAGAAACTCACAGCAATTATGAGTCCCCTTGACCGGCTTAAAGTTCGGGCACTTGAAACGGTCGTCAATATGAAAAACACAATGACCGTCTTTGTCTTTTGCTGGAGTCGGAAATAACTTTTTCAATAGGTCGGTTGGGAATTTCATAGAGCCAATACCTGTTGTTGTTTGTGCCTATTAAATCGGTCTAATGCCGCTTCAAAATAATCCTTGTCAATCTCATATCCGACAAAATCAAAGCCCATTATATCGGCGGCAATCGCACTTGAGCCACTTCCTAAATGCGTGTCTAAAATCCTATCCCCTTGCTTTGCGTAGTTCTTTAATAGCCATTGGTAAAGGGCAACGGGCTTTTGGGTGGGGTGGAATCTATTTTTGTCTTGTGGTTGATATTCAAAAACTTTCCCGTTCCCCCTAATTGAAACCGATGCTATCTCTGCCATTGACATTGTGAATTTTTCCGAAATAGTAAGTTTTCTCCAGATTGCAAAATTTATAAATGGATAACCAAAATGATTAGCTCCCCAAATTATTTGTTCTTTACTTACCCTTTTTAATTCCATAAAATATTCTTCCGGTGGTGCAAAATCCCATTTTGTTGTTTGCCTGTTATATTTAGAAGCCCATGTTCCACCGTCACCCTCTTTGACTTTTTTTTTAACCCAGTTGAAGTTGTCACACTTCTGCCCCCCCCCGAATATCCCATACGGCGGATCGCAAATAGCCAAATCAAACTCTTTGTCTTTCATTTGGCTCATAGCAATCATGCAGTCCTGATTAATTATTTTAATGTCGCTCATTAAGTTACCGTTTTGGTTAGAAATTAAACTTCAATAATATTTAAACATTTTTATATTTTAAAAATTTTGACTATTTTTCTAACTTGTCGTATTCTTGATTCCAATGATCGGGATTGTTATCCGCATCTTCGGCAGCAAGGTAACGCTGAACAGCGGTTTGAACCACATAAGAACGGGAAAGATTTTTAAGATAACAGTAATTGTCAAGACAAGCTAAAGTAGGTATTTGAAAAGTGATAGAAGTTCCTTCGGTTGGTATGGATTTTGCCATGATTTGTAACCTCATTTTTTTACTTGAAAAAGGTTATGAATCTGTTAAGCTAGGGTCGGGTAGTTATCTTGCAGGATGGTTGCCCGATTCTAGTACCAAATTTTAAAGTGATTATAAAACAAAAATACTTGTTATGTCAAGCACGAAAACAAAAAAACTTGTAAATAATGAAATTACCGAACGATTAAAGCAAGTTATAGGTAAGGACAAAAAGGAATTTGCTTTAAAAGTTGGTATTTCTTACGAAGCTATAAGAACTTGGTGTAAAGGAATATACTTTCCTAGTGGCGATCAGCTAATAAAAATCAAGGAATTAACGGGCGTTGATCTTAATTGGCTAGTTACGGGCATAAAGGAAGAAAAAGTCTTTCCTAGCGAATCCTCGCAAGAAATATTAATGCTTCTACAGTCATTCCAAAAGCAGATTGATGGATTACAAAGACAAATAGATGTTCAACTGGTAGGCATAAAATCTTTAGAAGACTCTAAGAAACAGATAAAGGCTGATGTAGCCTCAATTAATAGTCGGTTATTTGCGGTAGCAGATACGGGGGAACTGAAAAAGCTCATGGGGTAGATAGGCGGCGCGTGTCCCTGTCCACGCTAACCGCCACAAGGGACAACGACAGGAAAATATTTTTAGTTAAGGGTTAATAATGATATTAATTTCCATACTACTAATCTTTTCCATTATCGTTTCAATGAAAGCAGTGTTTATCTTATTAAAAGATGATGAACTGACCTCTATTCCCTATTTTTTATGGGCTATTTTCATGCTCGTTTTAGCAATTTGGTTCACAATTATAAAATAATTTTCTAAGTAATTAATAAATAAATTAGCCAGTTTAGCCATGACTGGCTTTTTTATTGTCCCTAAAAACATAAATACTTGTAAATAATGCTTGACAAAACATTAATACTTGTTTTATACTCACGCCAACACTTGAGAGTCGTGCAATGAGAGGAGAGAATCAAGATAGTACCCCCGTTGGGATAAAGAAACGAAATAGAAAAACTGTTGTTCGTAATTGTCCTAATTGTGGAAAAGAATTTCATGCACGGATAGATAAGATAAGGGCGGGTTCGCCTAAACCTTTTTGTTCGCTGTCTTGTTCAACCAGTTACCATAATAAAAAAAGATTAGGTGATTTAAATCCAAGTTGGAAAGGTGGGATAAGCTCAAATAATTATCATTATAAAAAACTACAAGTAGAGCGTTATCCAGAAAGAGTAGTTGCTAGACAAAAAATCTATTACGAAATCAAAGCAGGAAGAATAAAACGAGAACCATGTGAAGTTTGTGGAGATTTAAAAACACAAGGCCATCATAAAGATTATCAAAGGCCACTTATGGTCACATGGCTTTGCCAGAAACATCATCATTTAGTACATAACCAAGAGGTGTCCCTATGACAAACCAATTCGACAGACTGGCGTTCTATCCAATTGAACTACGGGGGCACGAAAAAGCGGGGTTTGTGACTTGCCCTAGTGCCACTTGCCCCGCCCTTCTTGGTTTGTACGGATATGTTCTATCCCATACCAGTCTGTCTGGATTAATTCTACTCTCACAAAATCCAAAGTCAAGCGATATTTTAGAGGCATAAATGGGACGCAAGAAACTAACTCAAACAGAAAAAATAAAATACCTCGTTCTGACCTACGGGACAGAATTGAGAGACGACATATTTTGCTTGGCTTTGGACAAAGACATTACGTTGCAATCTGTAGCAGATAAGTACGGGGTATCAAGAGAATATGTAAGGCAGTTGTTCGAAATATATTGGGACGAGCCTTATACAGAATATTTAAAGAGGAAAAGGATTAGTCCTGCTCGGTGTTTTGCTAAGGACATTGGGATTAGTGCCTATAATAAATGCTTGACGGCATAATAAGGGAAAACCCCCGATGTTACAACATTACACTTTGCAACATTGAGGCCGGAGCAACAAGCCGGATAGATGGGGACAGGTAGAGTGCTGAAATACTTTAAGGAGGGCGGTATTGGGTGTAACAAGGCAGGGGCGGTGTTTACGCCGTGCGAATCAGGAGAAAGTAAACTGACTTCCTGACCCCTGCCACTAATATCGCAAAAGGAGATTATGGAACATACAAAATTACCGTGGGAAGTAATAAAAGAAAATGGTTGGGGATGGTGCGTTAAGCACGGCGATGAATACGTTTCGTTTAAAATGAAAAAAGTAGATGCCGCCTTTATGTCAAGGCTTGCAATTCACATTACGACCTTTTAGGATCGTTGAAAGAAATGGTTGAACTATTTTGCTGTGAAAACAATGCAACATTACATGAAGTCATAAAAGCGAAAGCAGCAATCGCAAAGGCTGAGTAGGAGGGATTATGAGAATACCTGAAAAATTTTATCGTGGTGACGATCACCCAAAGGCATACACGGTAGGAGAATTAAAAAAAGTTCTTTCTGAACTTCCAGATGATTTTCCAATTATGCAGTGTTTTGAGGAAGGCGTTATGATTGTTGTCTATAATTATAATCAGGAAGATGTTCATCTTGAATTTGAAGAAATAGAGGAAGATTCCTAATGCAGATCATCATAACCGCAGTATTTGTAAGTATAGTGATCGGATTAATAGCTTTGTTGTGGAGGTGTCGAAGTGACAATCCTAACCGAATACAAAAAACAGAGGATAGCGAGAGATAGGGACAAGTTTCATTCAGCAATTATTATCGCCCTGAGCGTGATCGGAATATTTGCCGTTATCATTGTGTCTGCTGTCGAGCAACGGCTGAACGCTAGAAATGAAGTGATCTACGAAAATTTAAAAAGCTGCCCGAAGTCCTCTGTGGTTGATTTCCGGCAGGGTGAACCGTTTGTAAATTATCAAGGTAAAAAGATTTTTATCGAACGAGAAGGTTGCAATAATTTAATCGCAAGGAGGTAAAAATGTATATGTTTGAACGAATCGCAAAATTACTTAATCCAGAGAAAGTTGTTTATCCTGTGGTCAATCCCAAAGAGGAAGCCGTTAACGTAATCAAAAAAACTTTACGGGAATTTAATTTCATCGAAAGGGACGAAATCATGCAGTCAGCTATAAGGGATATTTTGCCGAAGAAGCATTTAAAATATCGTGCAGGGCAAGAGAGGTATTAGTAAAATGGAATTATATGATGTTGTAAAAAAGTTAGTTGGCGAAATAAAACCAATTGGCGAAACAACCGAAGATGGGAAGAGATTTGAAAATTTAAAAGTAATGACGGACATGGTTGACCAATTATTAACAGACATTGACGAAGTTGCTAGTGGTAAAAATAGGTATGAGTACAGCATTAAATGTGCCGGAGAATATGCAGATAAATTTCTAACCAGAATTGGCATTACAGAATAATAGTTAAAGCGGTGAACTGATGAAAAATCATGTGTGGGTAATCGAAATAAAACTTAACAAATGGACTCCTTGGGGAATCTATTTCAGACGAATGGCAGCGTGGAAAGATTTACCTAATCATAGAGAAAATTGTACAGCGCATAAATTCCGTATCAAGAAATATGTGAGCGATTAATGGAAGAAAGAATAGACCATCAACTTGATTACAGGAAGTAATTAACATGGCTGTGCCGGAGTACAAACCGGAGAAACTAGGGTTGATAGGCTCGTACAGAGTAGTTTCCTATCGCACATAGCCACCAGAAAATAGAGGAAAGGGAGGAAAGAAATGAAGATTAAAGCAATTTACGATCAAACAATAACAAAAGCTATCCGCAATAATGCTGGAGAAGTTATCGGTTACGAACCAACTACCCACCATTATGTTTTCGGAAAAGTAGGCGATGATATTTCAGGGGGCTTTTATATTAAAGCAGGAACGGAAATACCAAAACTTTTAGAGGTAGAAGCAGAACAGAAAATAGTGGAAATGAAAATTACACTTTCCGAAATTGCTATTACGATTGAAACAAATTAACCAACGCCCAACGAGTACGCCCTTCAATCAGGTAGGTCGAGTATGAGGGGATTCTCGGAGGGCAATTAAACAGGGGGAAATATGACAGAAGTATTAGTACCAGAAGTGATAAAAGAAAAAGAAGGAAGTCAACCTAATTTTTTAGATATAATTGAGCGTCTTTCTTCTAATCCAAATGTTGACGTTGAGAAAATACAACGGATTATAGATATGCAGAAACAAATCATTGATAGAGAGGCTCAACAAGCGTTTAACTTTTCGATGGTTAGGGCGCAGAAAAATATGCCCGTGGTTGATAAAAAAGAAAAGAACAATCAGACAAATAGCAAGTATGCCGGTTACGATGAAATTGTAAAACGCTGTCAACCTATTTACACCGCCGAGGGATTTTCGGTAACTTTCTATCAAGGACATGGAACACCCGACAATCCATTACTAGAAGGGAATATGCGGGTAATGGCTGATATAATGCACGAAGAAGGATTCACAAAAAATGTTTATGCGGATATTCCTGTTGAGACTACCGGAATTAAAGGTAACGCAAACATGACAAAAACTCATGCTACTGGGTCGGCTTTCTCTTATGGCCGCTCATATCTTTTAAGATTAATTTTTAACATTCCGACAGGTGACGATGATAACGGAAATAAGGCGAGTGGAGAAATAAAATATATTTCCGACAAGCAGAAATCAACCCTCGTGGATATGATTCAGTCAACGGAAACAGACGAAAAGAAATTCCTCAAATTTATGGACGTTGAGGATTTGGACAAGATCAAAGAAGCTGATTTCAACAATGCCATGACAGCTTTACGGGCGAAAGTGAAAAAGTAATGCCGATAATAATTGAATGTGAACAAAGGAGCGATATTTGGTTTTCTGCTATTTGCGGGAATGTTGGTGCTTCTTCTATTGACAAGATTATCACCACTAAAGGCGAACCGTCTAAATCAAGAACGGATTACATGATGACTCTGGCGGCTGAAAGACTGACAGGAAAGGGCGAAGTTGGATTCACTACACAAGCTATGCTGAACGGAATTGAGCGAGAAGCCGAGGCGAGATCATTGTTTGAAATGGCACATGATGTTGAAATTAAACAAGTCGGTCTTGTCTATAAAGACTCCCTTCATTTATGCCATTGTTCTCCCGATGGATTAATAGGTGAAAACTCAGGATTTGAAGTAAAAAATCCGTTGAGCAAGACCCATATAAAATATTTGTTAGATGGTAAACTTCCCACCGAATATTTTTGTCAGGTGCAATTTTCTCTTTATGTTACCGAAAGAGAATCATGGTGGTTTATGAGCCACTATCCAGGTATCAAACCTTTAATGATTGAGGTTTTTCGTGATGAAAAGTGGATTGAAAAAGTGGACAAAGAATTAACACAATTTAATGAAGAACTTTTGGCAATGGTGGAGTGTATAAGATGAACCCTGTATTTTCCGGCAGAATCGCAAAAGGGAAAGTTATTCTTGATAACCCTAACCGTTACCTTGTCCAGATTTCAAGACTTGAAGGTCAAAGAATTGAGACGGTTTTAAGGAAGCAAAAAGCGGAAAGGTCGAATCAGCAAAATAGTTACTACTGGGGTGTCGTGATCGAAATACTTAGCGGTTATACGGGGTACACGGCAGAAGAAATGCACGAAGCATTAAAAGAAAAGTTTTTGTCTGCTATTCCCGATGAACACGGATTAAGAAAAATCAGAAGTACGACAAAACTTAATACGGCAGAATTTACGGACTATTTAGATAAGATAAAACGGTGGGCAACAATAGAATTAGGTTGTTTTATACCCGACCCTAACGAAGTTGAAGCCGCCTAAGAGGAATGAATGATGCGAGAAATTAAATTCAGGCAACCATTATTTAATAATGACGATACTTTTAACTCATGGCATTACTGGGGTTGGATAAGTGAAGGTAATTTTGTTTCTCCATTGTCTATGGGACATAATGTTCATGGAGTATTTGGGTTACAATTTACAAACCTTCACGACAAGAACGAAAAGGAAATATACGAGGGGGACATAGTAGCATATCCGGTAGAATGTAATGAACATAATAAGAAATATTTCAATATTAAAAAAGATTTTATTACGAAAACGGTTGTTATTTATGACGAAGAAAATGCCTGTTTTGATTTTCAATTTGAGCCAACTAAAAAAATGCACCCTCTATATCAAATAGTTCGGGCTGTTGATGCTGAAATAGAAGTGATCGGAAACATCTACATGAATAAGGATTTGCTTAAATGACTCAACTAGAGAAAGACATTAAGCACATCAGAGACAAGGAGTGAGCATGAGTGAAGAAATGAAGATTGACGAACTGCTGAGTGAATTTTACAGTATAAATAAAGTTTCTGATATTAATGACCAACAAGGATTATTAAAAGTTTATATTGTAAAGCAAGAAATCCTCTCCCTCTTCAAAAATCTGGAAGAGAAGGTTAGGGAGTTGGCAATATTATATAATGGTCAAAAACTTCTTTATGATTCCGCTTTAGAAATGTCATTAAAAGATAAACGGCAGATTGCCGACCTCACAGAGCAACTTAAAAACTACAAATGCTGCGGGAATTGCGAATGGAATCACAATGGAACAAGCGATAAATGTTATGATCTTAAAAAGAACAAGAAATGTGATTTCTACCAACCCGACCAACTTACACGGATAGAGAGGGAAGTATGACCGAATACAAAATTACACCAGAAATAGCGAAGAAGGAGGGAGTGATATAGAAATGTATATTTGTCCTATATGTGGCATAGCCTCTAATCTCATTGCTGATTGGGTTGTAAATCCATCGTCAACACCAGTTGAACACAGATTTTCTTTTTGCGGACATAAAGCGAAAGGAACATTACAGATATCTACAACCGAAATAATACCTTGTCCATTGAAGGAGAAGAAACATGACCGACACACTTAACCGTAGGGTAGCCGAGCCACAAATAGGCGATAGAGTTAGGGCAACAATGAATGGTGAAGATTGGCTTACTGGTACTTATCAGAAAAACATTGAACTGTTTACTCAATACGGAGTCTTATTAGACGATATAAATGAAGTTAGATACTTTATCGCAGTAGAAAATATTTAACCCTCACTTACTGTGCGAGATGTTCTTGGAATGGGAGGGGAAATGAAAAAATTTTTAAGACGTAAATCTGATGGAAAGTTTTATCGCGGCGCAAAATGCTGGCGTTGGTGTAGAAGTTGGCGCAATGCCGCTGTGTTATCCGAATCGTTTTGGATAACCTTTGTTGTCAGTAAAATAAAAGATGATTACGATCTTGTTACATTAGACGATATTGAACCATAACAATTAACATACCCATTAGGTGAGGCCAAATGCGAAAAATAGCGGTAGAGATTAGCCGGAAATAAAGGAGGGGTGAAATGAGTTGGATATATCAACATCCAATTATGACGTTCTTTTTAATACTTGTCGCTTTGTTTGTTATAGATAATATTGGCTGTAATATTGCTAACGCTATTGCACATAAGACGAATGCCACAAAAGATAGCACGGAGAAACCTTGACTAATTGCGTGGAAAAATATACCATGCCCCCATACTTCGGGGGAGGTGGATTTATGAAAGGTCATGTTTATTATCATGTCCCGGCAAAGCGTTGCTATGTGTCTATTCCTTTTAATGGCAAACAAGAAAAGTTTTGGGAATGGAAGGGATTGCCGATATGGGATAAGAGAACAGGGCAAAAGATGTTATCGGTCATGCAAGCCGAAATTGACAAAGGTTCTTACAATCCTCGCAACTATCGCCCCAATTCCCCATTATCAGTTAAAGAATTTTCTAAACTTTGGTTAAATGCAGCGGATATATGTAACAATACAAAAAAGATTTATCGTAATGCGATTAAGAAGGTCATGGATTATAAAGACTTTGGGGAAGATTTTGACATTCGGGATTTTACCCATTCTAAATTACTTCTTTTTAAAAACTCATTGTCGTTGTCAGAATCGGCTAAGTGTAATGTTCTCGGAGCGATCAAGACAATGCTTCACTTTTATAGAAAGGATGTCCCTAGTTTCATTGTACCGGAATTTCCATCGTTAGCCAAACCCGAACCAGAAACGACTGCATGGTTGACATTTGAAGAACAACAAAGACTATTACAAGTGATTCCTGAGAGGCATAGACCTATATTTGTAGTGATGATGGAATATGGAATTAGACCACAAGAAGCAACGGCTTTAAAATTGGATTGCGTGACAGAAACAGAAATAATTTTTAAAAGGAGTCACAGTGAATATGAGCTTCGAGAAACTACTAAGACGGGCGCTAAGGGAATCAGGACTGAACAGATCACTACAAGAGCTAGAGAAGCTCTGCGACTCTCAAAAGCCTATCCTTCATTTCAGCAATGGGTGTTCTGTCACAATCAGCGGGGTAGTCACTATGACAACAAAATCCTTAACAAAATATGGAAAACCGCCTGTAAAGAAGTCGGCCTAAAAATCGGCCTCTATGAAGGCGTAAGGCACTCTTTAGGTGGTCAATTAAGAAACTCCGGTTATCCACTTTCATTCATACAGGAAACACTAAAACACACTTCAATGAAAACAACAAAGCTATATGCGAAACTAGATAGAAGCCATATCACAGAGGCACTAGAAAACAGAGGGCAAATTGTCGAGTTTAGAAGTTCGTTAGAAGGTGGGAAAACATGAAAAACTTGAACAAAATCAATGGGAAAAGTATACGCCCGGTAGGATTCGAACCTACGCTAGCGTGCAAAATTCCTAATAAAATCAATACTAAAAAACCAGTTAGAAGTCGATTAGAAGTTTTGACTGACAGGCTTTTACTTAACTTTTACCCAAAAGTCAAGGAGTCCTTATGAAAAAACTAGTAGAAAAATTCAAAGGTATTTGCGATAAGATTGCACGACATAAGTTTTACAGGCTGATTAGTAGAGGGTTGAGAAATATACCTAAATTGGAGGTGATAAATGAAGTGTCCTAAATGTAATAAAGAAATGATAAAAAAACCCACAGGGGTAGTTTTAACCTCTTATCCTCCACAATATCCTTGGAATTGGTGGTGTGGTGGTTGCAACCATTACGAACAAGGCGGAGTAGATAGAGGGAAAACAGAGGACGAAATATACCTTGAAGAATGGCAAAATATAAATACGACCCTATTTTAACGCCCTCTTGTAGCAATCAACCTGTAGTTTCTCTGCCAGATAAGCCTCTGTAATGAGGTTTTATTTACTAGCTACGCCCTCTTTCTTTTCATAGGTTCTCATAATACCTAATCCAAGCATACCAAATAACAAGGTAGTCAATTCTCCGTTGTCTAAAACAGGCATCACAGGCGCCACCTTATCGTACCACCTTGCACAGTAGGTAAACAGAGGCATAAAGATATAATTATATCCTAGAGAAAATCCGCAAATCCAACCGATAAAAGGTCGCCAACCGGAAACGAATATAGAGGCGTTTTGAGCCTCTACCGCATTGGTCTTAATCTGTTCAATTGCAAGTTTGAAATCGTTATCCAGTTGTGCCAGTTCTCCTTTTTGCTGCAATTCAAACATGGCTAATTTCGCTTTAGCGGCTTCGTTCTGGTCTGGAAATATCTTATCTATGACCTTTGAGCCAAAATCAAATATCGCTCCTATCCCTGTAATATCTAATCCCATTTTAAACTCCTAATTGTAAATGTGCGTATTCTTTTATACGTCCCTTGCTATCAACTACCTGAGCGAGACCTAAACTCTTGCCTAGTTCTACCGCCGTGTCCCATTCCTCTTTATTCAGCATAGACCAATCACATTTTCCGTTGTTCATAATACAGAAGTCAAAAGCGTCACCTGTAAGATGTTTGCTGTTTAGCGTCCATGTTACGATTTTCCCCGGCTTTGTCCGTCCCTGAGCGAAAAGTGTTTCCTGATCTGATTTTTCTCGTTTCGTACAGGTTAAAATGTAGTCAATGTCATTCGACTTCATGGCCTTGTCCCATTCAGACCACCTAAAATACATTTCATCGCTTAAATCTCTCGGGTCTCTACTAGCCATATTAGCACTTCGTCCTTTCGTGGCACTTCCCTTTTAATTCGTGATAATCGTCATTCAGGACGTTGAATTTATCAAAAAGTAAATCTTGATTACTTTCAAATGTCCTTAATGTTTTTATGACGAACCATGCGACCAGCATAAATAAACCACCTATAAGAATGGTCATTAAGTCAACGTGTTCAACCCATGACGGCTCTGTGACTGCGGCATAACAAGTAACTGCGGCGAAAAGAATAAGCATTAAACCGATAATCCACTGATATATTTTCAACTTGATTCTGAACTTGATTTTGTATGCCATTTGACAAATTCCCCTTTTTTTATTATGACTCTCTGGGCTAGGCCGGTAAACCCTTCCGGTGTCGTGTCAGCGACAACTAGCCCTCCCCTTTAATCCTTTGTAATTACCGCCGTAAATGAAGCAGCTTTACAATCTACACCACCATCTGAAGTCCAATTATAAGTTGAACCACCTTGTGTTGAAACTATAGTTACTCCGGTGGCAGAGGGCGCGGTGACTTGCTTTAACGAAAAACCTGACGTAGACCAGTTGGAAGCATTGCTATTAGCATACATAACGTAACTATAGTTATTATCCATTGTGTAATATAAAGTCCCTGTCGGGACTGCGGGAATAATTATATATGGAGCCTCTCCGGCTGCTCCTGAAGCAAAATCAAATTCGGGTGTCTCACCAGAATTTACTGTTAAGGTATGTACTAATTTTATCAACCAACCAGCGGTAAGTGAAAAATTCTTATAGCAAATTCCTGCCGAAGTTGTATTTATTGCACTGGTGATACTTGAACCACTTGTTTCAAAAGTTTCATAATTAAATGAAACATTATTGGTCCATCCGTCCACCAATTCATCCCCCAACCCCTCACTCGTCCCCGCCGCTTTAATCCAACCAACTAAAGTATGTGTTGTCTCGGTTTCGGAAATTTTAAATCCAACATATTTTCTTATATCAACACTCGGATTCGTAATAAACGCAGTACCATTCACTAAAGATAACTTATTTGTCAAACTAAGAAGAGTAACTGACCCGCCCAAATATTTTAAAGATTTGATGGTATCGTTTAAATCTTTTTGTGTTCCTGTTGGAGAGGGGAGTCTAAAGTACGCTGCCGTTTCTGTTTGTAACACTGGATGGATTATTGGACTCAACGCCCAGCAAGGCGAAAAAACTAAACTAAGAAAAACGGAAAATAGATATTTTTTCATAACTTCTCCTTCGGTCTCTATGGAACTGGCGTATATGTATCTACTCCTGCACCATCATACCAATGTGCTGTTGCCGTAGTCCCTATAGCATATACATATATATTAGCATCAGATACCCATACCAACTTTCCAACTGTTTTCCCTTTCGTGTTGATTGGATCTGCAGAAGATTGTAATTGTGCTGCAGTAGCAGAACGAGTCCAGAATAAATTAGTTCCACTCGAATCCACAAAAACCCCTTCAGTAGAAACATTATCATCATAAATAGTGACATAATCACTTGTTCCTCTAAGAAAAATCGAATAAACACCACCAGCAGCGAATGTATTTAGGTAATTCCCTCTTATGTAAATATTATTAGAACTTCCTTCTGTGTATATGCCATCGAGACAAGAATTAATCTCATTATTATTAATGTGAACATAAGATGCGGCATTGGCTACATCAATTCCATAATAAAAACTGTCAACAATGTTATTTGCTATAGTGATATGGGTACTATCGTCTCCTGCTCTAATCGCTGCCACAGATGCACCAATCGGGGTTTTCCCTATGATTGTGTTTCCGGTGACTGTAACATAACTTGGCGATGAGCCGTTTTTATCAGTCAAATTTATTCCATGTCCAGCTAGAGTAATAGTAGCAACATCAAATGTATTACCTGAAATTACAACTCCCTTAGAGTCTCCGTTTATAACCAAAGGTTGTAGAAATGGTCCTGTAACAGTATTATTTGAAAATACACAATTTGAACATATACTCCCTTGCAACGCTCCACCACGATCTGTTCCATTTATATCTGTTCCGGTAACTCCATGAATAGTATTCCCCGTAATAGTATCATTAGACCCCACATAGACAACTATTCCCGATACACCGTCCACCGATGATAAATCATAAATTACATTTCCTGATACCGTGACATAATTAGCCTCGTAAACCATTATCCCACTTGTCGCGCCAGATAGAAATGTTATACCATTAATTATATTCCCCTCCACAACACCTCTATCCATGTATTGTGTCCAGATAGCAGTTCCGTTGATTGTGTCAAAACGATTTTTAGAAATAGTGAAATAGTTATAGACACTATCAATAGAATATCCCACCTGAATACCAAATCGGAGAACATTGTGAATATAATTTTCTGTTGCAGTTGTTTCAGTTGACTTCCTAAACCAAATTCCAAAGTCTGTTCCTGTGATTTCCATTCCAGTAACAGTTATGTTAGAACTTGAAAGGGAATAAACACCTCTTAAATTTTGGGTAACACCATCACCAGTTATTTTTCCTCCTTTTCCTAAAATCTTAACATTCGACTTTGATTCAATATCAAAAATAGAGAATGCTCCGGCAACGGGTTGTGCAGTTTTTATTTCTCCCTCAATAGTAATTACTTGATTACTGATAGGAGTAAGTGGTGCAGTGACTAGATAAGTTGCTGCTGTTTTGGGAATGGTCACTATTTTATAGGATGCCAATGCCGCATTTATAGCAGTAGTATCATCGGTTGATCCATCACCATTCGCACCGAACCATTGAGGATATACTTCTTTAACATTCCCAGCAAATGTTACCGCCCCTGAACCACTTAACCATTGATAGAATCCGGCATCTGGGTTTGGGATTTTAACAGTGTAAGAACCATGAGAAATAATAGCACCATTAACTATTTTAAAAGTTACATTGGTATAGGCAGACCAATCGGTATCGGCACTGATTGTATAAGTTCCCGGTCTTAAAAGAATAGTGGTCTTATTAATTGTTCCTATTATACTTAATGCAGCAGAAATATTGCCCGAATGCGACCTAAGAACATCGACTTCATATCCTACTTTGGTCATGGTTTGAGTTCCACCAAGAGACGCTAATCTGGTAAATGTCGTTTGTGTGGAATCACCGTTCCAAAAATTTATATCTTCTTCGCCAATTAAGGCTTTAGTTACTGTACCCATGTTTATCCTTTAATAGTTATTCCTAGTTTGTGGTTACGGTTCCTCGCCCTGTCGTGCAAAACCAATTATAAGTTGATGCTCCTACTTTAGCCGTAAAACATGACAACCAATCACCTATTGTTGGAGAATCGAAAGAAGCATAATCTTTGGAAGCAACACCATCAACGTACATTGTTGAACCACTTGCGGCTACGAGTCTTAGATAGTTACCCGCTGTGGAGGTTTCTCCTACCTGAAGAAGAAAAGAATAGCCCTGTGCTGCTGCGGGGAGTGTAAGATTGGCTATTGTGTTGCTCTGACCAATATTGTGAATTATTGTTCCTGAAACTTGTACCGCTGTAAGATTTCCCGTTGCGTGACCGTCAACTTCTACGGGTAATACAGCAGAGTTCCATGTTCCATTAACTACTGTTCCAACTGTAATAATCGAACTTGAACCGGCTACTGGAGATAATACTGTTTTTATATTACCTACAGTTATTTTTTTACTATAATATAAACCTCCAGAATAATAACTTAACATGAATAAATCATTATCGGTCAATGTCGTAACCACTGGCAGTTCAGACATTTTAACATCAGCCGACCATGTTGTAATTGTTACCAATGTAACAATTAATAATACTAATAAAACTATCTTTTTCATAAAACCTCCTTTTATTCAGTATCTTCTTCTATTATGTGTTCACCATCTTCTGTTGCAATAGGATTATTGTCTTCTGTTAAAATAATATCTTCAGCAGTTCCTTTTGATGCATCGTAAACTCCACTATTTATAATATTCATATTGTCTCCTTATGGTAATGCAGCCGTTCCATAGGATATTACACGACCGCAAGCGGCGATGTGCGTATAGTTTGGCGGTGTGCCTATTATTAGATATGTAAATGTATTTTGAAAATCTGATTCTTTTAAATATTGAGTATGAGGGTCGGACAATAAAACATGGGAAGCAACGGCAGCAGAACCTAAATCAGTGTTTGCTATATTTACCGCATCGGTAGTTTCGCTTCCGGTAATTGAAATTCCCGCACCGTTGGCAAGGGTAAGCGTATCGCCTACTATGTCGGCAATCGGGTTAGTCCCTGCCGGACATGAAATCGTTGAGAAATTAGCACCACCTGAAGCGGATAGATATATACCGCTGGAATCGGTTGCTAATCCGCCACTGGACTTGCAGACAATCGCTATTCCTGAACTGGCAGTCGTAAGTCCACCGTCAGACCTAGTTTTAATTTGTAAATTATTATTACTCTTTTCCAATCCCCCAGTAGAAGAAAGTCTCAAAGACATGATGTCGCCTGAATTTAAGAATACATCTCCTAAATCAAGACCACCTATCTTGTCTTCAAATAGTTGTCTCAACATCTCATATAATTGAGACTTGAGTTCTTCTATTGAATCTGCGGTTATAGGATATGGAATGTTTGGCATTACTGTTCCTTAATATCCACAAGTGATTGTTTATAAACTTCTACTAATTTTTGTTTTTCTTCGGGAGTAATATTCTTGTCGAATAATCTACTTACGAAAGCCTTCTTGACTTTCTTAATATCCATCATGTCTTGTTTTGTTCTACCCATCGGGTCAACTGGATAGATATTTGCACCTACGATTCTAGGATAAACATTCATTCCTTCTGTTTTTAATCCTGATCTTGTTTGTCCGTGTTGAAGGTGTTCTGCAACTTTTCCCGCCACTCCGTTTTCTCCTAACATCGGAGGTGTAGCAGTCTGCCAGATATACTTAGTCAATGCCCATGCTGTTGCTTTCGGGTCGTGTTTATCTAAATCGTCCACTATGTCTCTATTAGTAAATAAATCTTTACCCGTAATCGCCGCATAAGTAAGTGTCGGTAAAAGTCCCTGTGATATGCCAAGTTCTTTTAGTGCCGTTGTTCCCTTGCCTTGTGCAGCAGAGGAACCTACCTGATACCAATTACCCCACGGAACCATATATGAAACATCAAGAGCATTCATTCCATTTGCTCCGGGTATCATAAAGACCTGACCGTTCTGAACATAGGAAGGAAGTGATTCTATGTATTTCTTTGCGTCTTCATCGGTCATGTCTTTGATTACTGCTTTTTGGACAATCCACGGCAGAGACATTATTCCACCCACAACCCACGGACGTTGTTTAATACTCTCGACAATCAATGGTGCTATTTTATATTGGTAGGTAAAGAACGGCGACCCTAAAGGGACGTTTCTCAATACCTTGATAGAAGGATGCGCCAGAGAGTAATCCATACCCCACTTTATCGCTTCTCGTGCAGCCTTAGAAGTTTCTACACCCTGTGAACGTAAATCCTTGAACTTAGTCAACTTAAAAACGTCATCAATCTTTCCATAGAATTTTCCAAGACTTTGCATCTTAGAAACCATATCAACAATATTGGGAGAGTCTTGGAGGGATTTGGCAATATCCACCAGTTCAGACAATTCTCCTGTGGCAAAGTTGGTCTTAAATCCACCCTGTCTCATCAAGGCTCGCCAATCTTGATCTTTTTTGACTATACTATAAACTGCTTCGGGGAATTTAAGTGCTAGTTTATGTGGCCCCATTCCCGACATGAGTAACTGAATATTGTTTGAAACAACATTCCTTGCCATTGTGGGTATATTAAGTGCCACATTTTTCATCTTCCATAGACCTGTGCCAACGGCAGAACCCTCTCTTATAACATTGACTATAGTAGAAGAACTCTCTCCTCCTAGAGCAAATATGGGCTTTATATCCTGTGCTATAGTCTTGTTTACAAACATCCCATCTAAAGCACCGTATTGTTTTCCTGTGAGTTGCAAGAATCCTTTAGGTGGTTTGCCACCCATTTTCATAGTAGCGTCTTGTATTGCGGTTTCTATTTGTGTCTTGTATTTTATTTGTTCAGGGTTAAGGTCGCCTACTTTATCCATTGCTTCAATCATGGACTGTGCTTTACCTAATCCCATTTTGATTCCGTTGATCTTTAAAACTGATGGTTCGAATACCCATTCAGGAGTTTCGCTTATTTTTTTGAAATACTTCGACATGGCAACGGCTTTCTCGCCCTCAACGATGGATTGGGTCATTGCCTGTATGGGGTCTTTAATGAGTCCTGTTCTTGTTTGTTCAATGTCTTTAAACTCTGCTTTCTTCTCTATTAATTGGTCGGCAATCCATTTCACGTTATTAGGTAGATTTGTTTTATCTACCGTACCGTCAAGGAATCCGTTTAGAGATTGCAGTTCTTCTTTGGGTAGATAATTGAAGTTTTCGTTAAGATGTTTTCTGGTAGCTACCTGACCCCAGTCTGTTCTTTCTGCGAAGTTCTTGGTGTTTAACTTTACACCACCGCCACCCATTAAGTCTTGACCTTGTTGATAGATGTTATAAATATATCTAATGTGTTTGTCTTTGTTGGCCTCAAATGTTTCCTTTGAAATGACACCTTCATCCGCAAGTCTCTTACCTATGACGTTATCAATCATCCTCATTCGCTTTGCGGGTGTTTGTAAATTGTCGGGCAGTTCTTCCAGTTTTATTCTTCCATCCATGAAGTTCCATATCTGCTGACGGTCTTCCATAGAGAGGTCTTTATATTTATTGACAAAGGTTTCGGCTAGGTTTTCCCCTCTGGCTATACCACCCTTACTTGACTGACGGGCATACATCCAATCCTCACCCTTGGGGATCGTTGAGCCGGGAGAAAAGAACTCAATGATAGACTTACCTACTTTGCTATTTTCAATTTTGTCTAAAACTATAGTCGGGTCTATACCAGAATAAAGAGTCGCACTTTCATTTGCCCTTTGTTTGTTATCAAAAAATTCTTGAGCCGGAGAAATTTCTTTTATATCTTTTGGAAGACCGGCTGGATTCTTTTGCATCAAAATATCTAGGTCTTTTTTATAATATTGTCTTTCGTTTACTTCTAAATCAGGATTGACTTCGCCTGTCGTATAAGGAAGATTTTCCTTTCCCGCGCCTTTGCGTAATATTGTTTCTGGTTTTGATTCGGATAATGTAAAGTTCTGTCCTTTGCCTTGATATGAAGCGTCAGTCAACGCAATAGGTTGTCCCTCTGTTTCAAATGCTTTTCTTACATATTCAGAATGTACCTCTCTAGGAACTTCGGGATTCATTACGGTGGGAGTTCTGTCTGATTCAAATATTCCTTTCGTACCACGTTCTAAGGCATTTAAACCTGACCGTTCTAGGGCAACCTTCTTTGCACCACCAGTACCAAATATTGCCGCCGCTTGACCAATCGTATTCGCTATTGGTTCTGCAATCGTACCCTCTAATGGAGTCAGTTTGACAATTTCTTCCCAACCCTGACCTGCCATTTCAATTGGTTTGGCAACAAGACCTATATTCTCTGCACCTTGTCTTTCGGCATCTGTAGTTAGAATATCCTGATAAGCGGACATCGTATCGTTATAGGTTTTGCCACCTTCATCTATTCCTGAAGTTATAGTTTTTGCTAATGCTCCAAGACCGGCAATCGGCATTGCACCCATACCACCGATGACTGATGCTCCCACTTTCGGAATCGCTTTTAGAGTAGGTTTAATAAATCCTTCCCATGCGCCTTGTTGTGGTTCATTTGGAGTTTGCAACGTCTTAAAAAAATTAAAGGCAATCTTAGACCTTTCTTCTTGAGGAAGTTTCTGATAATCTGGGTCTGAATATATATTTTGTTTATAGTAATTCCTTGCAACGCTCATCTTTACAGATTCGGGTTGTGATTGAAATTCGCTATCAGTTATAATATTTTCCCAAGACATTATTTATAAATTTCCCATTCTTTTGTAACTTTGGGTTTGTTAATAGATTTCTTTCCACCCATACTCGATACTTCGTTATAGACTGCTTCCGAAGCCGTAGCCCATTCATCCTGTGTAAATTGTTTCTTTGTTTTTGGATTTGTCGGAAATATTGTTTCTCCTGTAATTGCGACCGTGGGTAGTGTTCCGTACTTCAATTTAAGTTTACGTTCTGCGATAAGGTTTTTCTTTTGCTCTTTGGCTAAATCTTTTGCTTCGGTGTCGGGAGCGTTTGTAATGTGTGTTGCTCCTGCCTGTGCTGATTTGAATTTAAGAAATGCTTTTTCGTATTCTGGTGTACCTCTTGTTTCAGGTTTTATTCCCGTAACTGTTTCAAACTTTCTCAAATCTGCAACAATTTCATTTTTCTGTTCATGTTCATACTTTAATTGAAGTGCATCTTTAAGTGATAACTCTTTATTACGAACCTTTTCAGCCAACACATTATCAATTGTATATTTTTCTTCCCCTAGTTCTTTTGGTTTTAATCCCATCTTTATTATGGGAATAGCGTCTTTGCCGTATCGTTTCTCGATAGCGTCCTTATAGGGTGCATTTTCCGGTTTATCAATATTGTTGATAATTTCATGTTGCGCTAATTCAGCAGACATTTTCTGCATCTGCATCTGATGTTGCTGCACCATCAACGCCTGTTGCTGTTGCAGACGTTTCTCCTGCTCCATCTGATGACCCAGCGCAAAACCAGTGTTCATTGAATTTAAAAAGGTATCACTTGTGTCCATGTTAAACTCCTACGAATTAAACAAATCCTTATATAGATACATACTGCCAAGTGTTCCTGTTAAACCGTTTAACGAATTGGCAAGAGTTCCCGTAGTGGTATTGGTCTGGTTTGTTCCTGACGATGGTGCGTAAAACGGTGTGTTCTGATATTGAATTAATTCATTCGCCAATTGTGCATAACTCTTTTGTGCAGCAGAATCTATTTTACTGTAAACTCCACCTAAAGAACCTGCTTTCATTCCTCTCTTTGCGTAGTCTTCTTCGGCTTGTAGTTTAGCCTGAGCAATTTGTGAGGCAAGATTAGAGTACGCTGATGCGGATTGAGAGTTGACTTTGGCAGTGTTAGGATAAGCCGTCTGATTATAGTAATCCTTATTGGCATCCACAGCGTCTTGCTGACCCTTAGATGATAGAAGTTGGGAACCTGCGTTTAACGCCATTAAAGATAAAAGTGGATGTGCTTTAGCTAAATTTAATGCACCGCTTCCAACACTCCCGAGAGTATCTAAGATACCTGAAGACCCTGCGCCTGCCGCACTTGTTCCCAAACCTGCGGCAGCAGTTCCCATTGTGCCAGTTTCGGCTAATCCTGTTACCGTAGGCAGTGCCGCCTCAGTAGAAAGACCCATTAACCCTGCACCACCACCACCTGAATACATTGCAGCATATGGGCTAATTGTACCGGCAGCAGTAGCGGCTTCTCCGGTCACTGTTGGAGTTATGGCTGCTGCGGTTTCAAGTGGTGCAAGACTTGTTGCACCTGCCGCACCTTCTGCGGCTGTCATACCAGCCGCACCAGCTCCTTCTCCCACCGCAGCCGAACCACTAAATAATCCACCTAATGCACTACCTGCGGATATACCACCATAGGCAAGCGCAACAAGATTTATCAGATTACCAATGTCCTGATTCATAGACCCTGTACCCATCCGGTCATCAGTCCACTGAAACGCTGATTTACCTAAATCAAGAGGGTTAAATCCATTACCCTTAAATAAATCAGAGAGACCCAAAGTACCAAAGGAATTTGTTACTTCACCGTTACCACCGGCTATTGCATTAATTCCCGTTGACAGTCCTCCGGTAAGCACACCACTTAAAACATCACTTAGGCCACACATATTAATTTCCCTCCCATATTAACAGCGTTTGCGAATCTAAATTAAGATCAAGTCCATTTATCCGCAAAAATCTTTTCCATCCCGCAAGACTAATTTTAGAAGTCCATATAATTCTCAAAGCCTTGTCTTCTTTCATCCATTCAATAACTTTTTGTATTAGACAAACAGTCACATGACTTCCCCATTTTTTATTATCTAAGAAGATGTCATGTAGACTAATCTGGTTCCTCGGAATGTAACTTCTTGTGGCAGAGATATATCCTATCGGAGTTTCGTCCTCGTAGGCTATCCATGCCCTGAATAATGGATTTAAAATCACACCCCTCAGTAATTCTTTGTATTCTTCATAAGAACAATCATATTCCGGTTCTGGATGTTTTTTAGCCAGACTCATCATGGTTTCAAATTGTTCTTCTGTTTTACATTCTTCAATAATCATTACACACCAGTAGGATTAACCGACATACTCCACGGTTCATAGATGGTCATTCCTCTTGCGTCCGCAGCCGTGATAGTAAGGTAAATTCGATAACCCTGTTTGTTGGGAAGAACTAATCTGTCTTTGGTTCTTGCGGAGTTATTAAGTGTTTTCGTGTATGCTAGAGTATCGTCAAGATATATATTGACTATCAAAGGTTTGCTGTTTGTGTTGCAATCGTAATACAGATATTCGAGTTGTTTTTCTTTTAGAATATCCTTACAAGGTCTATCGCCTGTTTTAATGGAAAGACTGCAAGTATCGGTCCCGCCTTCTTCGTAGTGATACCCTGCGTACCCGTAATAATTGATTCCGGTAATGTCGTGATATTCGTGAGCTGTGGGGATAAAATCATCGTTATGAATAATGATGTTAGGATAACCCGTCATATCAATGACAAGTCGTTTAGATAAAGTCGTTCCCGTAGTTGGGTAGTGGAAGTAATATTTTCTTCCATCCCATGATGCGTAACAGGAATCAATATCAGAAATTCTCGAAAATAAAGTCTTGTCTAGTTTATCTTTGGTTATATTTTTACTGACGTTCCCATCAAAGAGATAAATTCCATCATGCCATAAACCTAGAATCCCGTATCGGGTAGGCTTCATTGTGTGTTTATTAATAACTCCCGTATGGGCATAAGTGCTTTTAACTGTCCATGTGTCTGAATCGTTTCCGTGTAATCTGTACCATTTTGAAGTAGTCGCCATACATAACTGATCGCCCCACACTACAGCGCAGGTAATATCATCACCTACTGACGTAGCCTGTATGATTTCGGTTATATCAAAATTAAAAGGAAGATACGCCGCCGTAGGATAAAGATAACATCCCTTAATACAGAATATTCTTTCTAAGTGACGTACTGCGTATGTAGGGTTTGAGGGTGGGCTGGAATAATATTCAGTGGAAATTATAGAGCCAACTTCTAGGGTAGCGTCTGCAATATCGTCCGTATAAGTCGTGGTAGTATTATCTTTTATGGTTGTAACGTGATACGTTTCAATTAGTCCCGTTGAATAACGATATAGTTTTCTATATACCGTTAATCCTGTAACAGCATAAGGACACGGTTTGATATTTGTCCATGAAATTTTTTGTGAGGTTACAGTGACACTTCCCGCCGGAGAAGGTGCAGTTTCTACCGCTGTTCCATTGGGGAAGTATATTAAATAGGTGTAGTAAAGATAATAAGTACCACTCGGATTTCCAGCCGCACCAGCCGCACCGGAAGGTGCAGAAGTTGGTACTGGCATATCCCAATTATACCATGAACCATCAAGGAAAACTTTAGTGTCACTTCCTGTAACTACAAAAGTAAAATTCTCATAATCACAAAAGACAGGTCTTGATTTTCCTGTAAGTGTCCCTGCTAAAGTAAAATTACCATTAGGGGGAATATACAAATCGCAGTACCCGTCTAAATCCCACTTGTATCTTACGTTACCCGCATCAGTAACAAAGACAAAATTGGTATTGCGATGAATACCGTTTATCGTTCCTATGACAGTAGAACTTACTTTTTGTTTAGAACTTCTAGGTTCAACCAGTCCGGGGTTTTCATAGGACATTCCCTGTGCAGTAACCAGTTCACCATCTTCAAGAAGAAGAACTGATTTTTTGGTATTTAAACCTTTGTCAAAACTTATTATCTCATTGTGAGACATTTATGGTTGTCCTTTATAATAGGTCATGTTCTGTTGCCATCCCCACACTGCCGGTTTTGCTCTTAACTGGTGGGCTGACAGTGGGCGTTTTTGTCTGGTGACGTACTTGGCAACTTCCTCGTCATAAAGTTTTTTATAATATTGTGATCGTTTAAACTCTGCTGAATCCTCTGGATTATCAGAAAGAAGGTCTGCTGTGGCATAGTGAGGTAGTGCCGTTTGGCTTTCTTTGGGGACTTCTGTTATTTGTGTCGTGTAACCACTTGAGACAATCAATTGTTTTGGAAGACGACTGTATTCAAGCAGTAAATTTCCTTCAGTAGCCGAAGCGTCTACTACTCCACCAAGAGTAGATGTCATTATGTATTCATCAGCACCGGTAAATCTAATTACAGTCCCAACGTCCTGACTAAATTCATACAGTGGACACGCCCATTGAACGACAACACCGTATTCCTGACTAAACACAAGCGAATCACCACTTGTATCTGGTATGGGATAAAGACCAAAAGTTTTCCCCTGACCGTAATTTCTATCAACATAAAACCGTTCTGGTGTTCCTGTTTCGGTTCTCCATCCGGCTATGTCGTCATTCATTTCACTGACTGAATTTACGATTAATTTTTTATATCCGTATGTTTCTGCATTTGTGTAATAGTAAACTGCTGTAGCGTCTAAGAAATCTTCAGGAAGTCGATAAACTCTCCGACCAGAAACAAGTTCCACAATAGCGTAACTGTGAAGACATTTCGTCATTCTAACGAAATCATCCTGACCACGATTTAAGGCTTCATCTATCCAGTCGTAATCAGCGGTTCCAGCCGTAGGAGAATATCTTGTCGTGTCTGTAACCCGTAGCATCCGTAAAACTAATGCTCTTAATTCAGCAAGAGTATATCCGGTAAACGCACCTTCGGAAGTATAAGTTGCTAAACCCATATTAACCTCCTAGGATATGTAGACTAATGTTCTTCCCGGTATAAGATTAGTGCCATTGGAAATAATAATTCCGTTTCTAACCTGAATTGGCTCTGGAAACATTACACCTATTACATCCTCGGCATTTGCCAGTCCTTTTAAATCAGCAAGCGCCGGTCTGCTTTTTAGGGTAGATTGACTGTCAACTATTTCCTTAAAATCGTCACCGTCAATAAACGTACATCTTGTCGCTGAAGATGTAGTGTTTGCCGTGACCAAAAATCCGTGAATCTTGAATCTGCCCTTTTTAATTGGTATTGGATAACCACCGGCACAAGTTATAGGATACATTTATTTACCTCCTTGGCATTAATAGCCTTATCGTCTATAAATAAGTCATAAGTCGGTTTCCCGAACTTAAGACCATGATACTTAACGCCCCATTGATGAAATTGGATTACTGTTACATCTCGCCAATCTATTCCTGTTTCAGTTCCTCTTGCCGTCCAGTAAATGATTTTGTGTCCTTTTTCATAGAGTCCATTTATATAATCAATGTTCTCTTGAATGGGTTGTGCGTTACTGTAATTTGCGTCCGGTGTAATGGTTGCTATTGTTCCGTCAATGTCCACATAGATAACCATTGTTATACCTTTCGTAACTTCTTTATAATTGGCAATTCACTGTCGTATATTTTT